>CAZRSM010000489.1:0-9690 GCA_964602755.1 uncultured Planctomycetales bacterium | reverse complement strand
AGGCCGGCGGGCACTTTGCCGAGTGCCACTTCATCGAGTTCATGGCCTGCCCCGGCGGCTGCCTCGGCGGCGGCGGACAGCCGATCCCCACCAGCCCCGAAATCCGCGCCGCACGGGCCAAGGCCATCTACGCCGAGGACGCCTCCTACGAGGTGCGCAAGAGCCACGAGAACCCGGTGATCCAGCGCATCTACCAGGAGTTCCTGACCGACGGCCCCTGCGGCAAGAAGGCCCACAAGCTGCTGCACACGCACTATACTCCGCGCGGCAAGTACATCTCCTGAAGGCCGGGGTTCGAACCGGCGCCAGGCCGCCAGGTGGAGGAGCATGCGATGGACGGCAAGCACCACATTATCGGAATTCACGTGACCGACCGCGTGCAACGCGCCGGCCGCGTGCAGGAGATCCTCAGCCAGTACGGCACGCACATCCGCACGCGCATCGGGCTGCACCACGTCAACCACGAGAAGTGCTCGCCCAACGGGTTGATCCTGGTCGAAGTGCTGGGCGACGATCGCCTGTGCGACGAGATGCGCAGCAAGCTGACCGCGATCGAGGGCATCGAGGTCAAAGAAATGGTCTTCGACCATCCCGACTGAACCGCCGCCGGCGACGAGTTCGCTTCCGGCTTCATGCTGACTCCGCGACGGCCCGGCCGCTGTGCCGGGCCGTCTGGCTTGCCGGCCAGCGGTGGTTTGTCCCACGGCGGCCGGCGCGAAGTTTACGCCTGCCAGCGCTGGGCCGGCGGCAGGTCGGGCAGCGCGCCGGCTGCTCCGGCCCGCAGCCGCAGCAGGTGGGCCTCCAGCCAGCCGCGCGTCTGGTCGGGGTGCTGGTGGCAGTAGACCACCGAGGCGTGGTCGACCGCTTCGATCCGCTCGCAGGCCACCCGGATGGCATCGATGCTGTTGCGAATGGCCGTGCTCACCGGCATGCGCTCGGGGTTGATGTCGATGCCGAACCAGCCAGTATAGCCGTACATCTTGAGCGTATAGAGCATGGCTTCGAGCTGCTCGGGCGAAACGGTGCCCACGTTGAGGTCCTGGTCATAGTTGCCCAGCGGCTGGCTGTTGCAGTGCGTGTGGGCCAGGCGGGCCTCCGACAGCGGCCAGCTGTAGGCCCAGGCCAGGTCCTCGTAACCCATCAGCACGTGGCCGATCTCCGGGTTGAGGCAGCACAGCCGGTGCCCCTCGGCCAGCAGCCGGCGATTGTCGGCCGACGAGAGCCGCCCTTCGACTTCGTGCGCCAGCAGCATGCCCTCGGCCGTGGTGGGAAACAGGATGTGCCCGCGCGGTTCGTAGGGCTTGGGCTCGAAGGCGATGCGTACGCCCGGAACCTCGTCGAGCGCTTCGACCAGCCCGTCGACGAAGCGGTCGCGCATGGCGGCGAAATCGAGCCCGAAGGGGTTTTCGTAACCGTCGATGCCGGGCCAGACGACGGCGAACTCGGTGTCCAGCTCGCGGTTGAGCCGCAGGGTGGCTTTGAGCCGCTCGACCGCCCGGCGGCGCTGCTCGGGCAGCGGATTGCTCAGCGAACCCCACTCGAACTCGCGGTCCCAGAACAGCAGCGGAATGACCGTCAGCAGCTTGACGCCCGTGTCGCGACAGAAGCTGCGCCACAGGTCGAGGTTGTCCTCGTTGATCTCGTTGGGGTAGTGGGCCTCGACGCCGGACAGGCCGTAGTCTGTGAGGCCGGCGAAGATATCCAGCCGCTGGGCGATGTCGATCTGCGGCTGATAGCGTTCGTGGAAGCGGCTGGCCGGCGGCGAGAAATACCAGATGCCGGCCGAGAACTTCGGGTCGAGGCGAAACGACTGCAGGTGGGCCACGAGCTGTTCGGGGGTCCGTCGCGTCGCTTGTTGGCGCAAGTCTCGCAGAGCCATGACGATCTCCTGGGATGCTTTGGCGTTGCCGGATTGGATGCCGGCTGCATTATGGGCGCCAGGGCCGCCGTTTGCCCAGCCGCTTGGCGCCGGCGGGCCCGCGGCTACTTTTCCGTCAGCTCGAGCGCGCCGGTCCAGTCCGGGCCGGGCGGCCGGCTGGCGAGCTGCTCGATGGCCGTCAGGTAACGGCCGATGGCCGGGTCGTCGGGGCGCAGCTTGCGGCACTCGGCGAAGACCGTGCGGGCCGCGGGCCAGTCGCGCCGGGTGAACAGCTCGACGGCCTCGCCGAAGCGCCGGGCGTAGGCCAGCTCCTGCTCATCGACCTCGCCGCTGCGGCCCAGCAGTTCGAAGACCTGCACGGCCCGGCGTTTGCCCTTGACCTGCACGCCGCCGATGCGCCGATACTCGAACCCTGCGCCGGCTCCGTCGCGGGTGGCTTCGCTGACCAGCACGCGGGTGCCGAAGAACTTGTTGGCCGATTCGAGCCGGGCGGCGACGTTGACCGAGTCGCCGATGCAGGTGTAGTCGTATTTCTGTTCGCTGCCGCAGGGACCGACCACGGCCTTGCCGGTGGCGATGCCGATGCGCAGCACGATCTCCTCGAAGACCGTATCGCCGGCGGCCAGGCGTTCGGCCCGCAGGCGCTGCAGCTCTTCGAGCAGCTCGACGGCCGTGCGGGCCGCGAGGCGGGCGTGGTCGGGCTGGGGGTAGATCAGCGGGTTCCAGAAGGCGAACACGCCGTCGCCGATGAACTTGTTGATCATCGCCTCGTGGCGCAGCATCACCTCGGTGAAGCGCCCCAGGCACACGTTGAGCACTTCCTGCGTGCGCTGGGCGCCGATGCGCTCCGAGAGCGTGGTGAACCCGCGCAGGTCGGTGAAGATGGCGGTCACCTCGCGCATCTCGGCCCGCCGGCACAGCTCGGGATCCTCGGCCATCTGCCGCGCGATCTCGGGCGAGGTGTACTGGCCCAGGGCGGTGGCCAACTGCCGCCGCTCGCCCTCGATGAACACGTAGCGGTAGGCCGAGATCACCACGTAGGCCGACGCCGCCGCCAGCACCGGCGCCACCACGGCCAGCCAGTAGGTCCACTGGTAGAAGGCCACCGCCCCGCCGATCGCCGCGTAGCTGGCCGCCAGGAAGGTCGTCAGCAGCAGCCCCAGCCGCGGCGGCAGGAAGATCGTCAGCACCGCCGTCACCGCGCCCATCAGGGCGGTCAGCAGCGCATTGAGCCACGGCGGCGCCCAGCGCACCGTGCGCCCGGCCAGCAGGCCGTTGAGCAGGTTGGCGTGCGCCATCACGCCGGCGGCGCTGGCGCTGGTGGGCACGGGTTTCATGTCGGCCAGCGAGGTGGCCGTATAGCCGATCAGGCACACCTTGCCGGCCAGCAGCTTGCGCAGCCGCTGGGCCAGTCGCCGGCTCTCGGACTCCAGGCGGGGCTGGGCCGCGCGGGCCTGATCGAGCACCTCCAGCAACCGCTCGACCTCGGGTACCCGGCCGGCCGGCCCGGCCGCCCGCGTGCGCAGGCGCTGTTCGATCGCCGGAAGCTGGCCGGCCAGCTCGGCCCGGATCGGCTCGAGCAGGCCGGCTTCCTCGTCGGCGCCGCGGTAGCGCGCCAGGCGCAGTTGCCGCTCGAGCCGCTGCAGGTCGGCCAGTGTCCGGCGGGCCTCGGCATCGTCGAGCAGCCGCTGGTCAGCCAGGGCGTAGAGCACCTGGCGCATGAGCCGGCGGTTGTGCTCGATGTCGCGCCGGAAGCGGTCGAGCGCCATCAGGGCGTCGGCCGGCACGTGCCGGAAGACCCGTGTCCAGTCGGCCCCCCTGACCCACGGGATCACCGCGCGGCCCTCGCCGTCCACCGCGATGCGCAGCGGCCGGCCGCCTGGCCTGGCCGGCAACTCGATCCAGCCGTCGCCGACACGCAGCTCCTCGGGCCTGGTGCCGCGCAGGTCGCACGCCAGGGCCAGCGACAACTGCACCAGCAGCCGCGAGCCGTGCCGCCGCAACAACGGCATGCGCCGCACCACGCCGTCGCTGTCGGGCACGAAGGCCACGAAACCGCACTGCCGGGCCGCGCGGGCGTGCCGGAAGTACACCGGCGTCAGGCCGCGGACCTCGGCGGCGAAGTTCAGCAGCTCGGGCGAGGCGGCGCCGACGTGGCCGGTGGTGGCCTCGTAGCCCAGCACGTCACGCAGCGCCACGGCCAGGGCGGCCGTCAGCGGCGAGCGGCCCCGCGGCTCGCTGCCGGCGATCCGGCGATAAACCGCGTCGAAGATGCGCCAGGCCGGCAGGTGCCAGCGTTGCGGGTCCGCGCCCAGCCAGCGGCGCACGTGGCGGCGCAACGCGGTCACGCGGCACTGGTCGTACCAGCGTTCCAATGCCCGCTGGCCCAGCCCTGCCAGCCGGCCGGTGTCGCCGGGCGTCAACAACGGCCACTTGTCGAGCAGCGCCACCAGTCGCGCGCGTGTCTCGACATTCAGTTCGGGATCGTCGGTCTGGCCCTGCGGACGGCGCCGGTCGCCGGGCGGCGCCAGCGCTTCTGCCGTCTCGGGCAGCTCGGCCAGCCGGGCGTCCACCATCTGCTGGAATTCCGGGCTGTCGTCGACGGCGTGGCCGTGGTAGTCGTAGGCCAGATAGGCGTTGCCGGCCTGGCGCAGGGCGCTCTGCAGCTCGTAGTCGGGGTAGTACAGCTCCAGCTCGTCGGCCGACAGTTCGAGCGGGTCGCTGCGCACGTCGCAGTCGAGCGGCACGCTGCTGCGCAGCGGCTCCGGTTCGTTCCAGGTGATGTCGACCAGCACGGCCCTGGCCCCCAGCTCGGCGGGGATGCGCACCAGGGCGGCCTGACGATCGCGCGGCCAGGGCCAGCGGCCGATACGGGCCAGCGTGGTGTCGTCGATGTCGATGCAGACCAGCAGCGGGTCGTTGGGGTCGGGGTATTCGTGGATCGAGTTGGCGTGCCGGAAGCGCCAGTCGAGGGTGAGCAGCTCGAGACGCTGCAGCCACCCGCCGAGCAGGGCCGCCACCACGGCCACCGTCGTAAGCAGCCCCAGGGCCAGCGATACCAGGTTGGCGTGCCGTTGCCGTTTGGTCACTTGGCCACCGTCGCAAAAAGTGAAGCGTTGCTGCCGCGTGCCGGTATCGTCGCGCATTTGCGGCGGCTTGCAAGTGCCTGTCGCGACGGGCGCGCGAAACGCGGCTGGTCCCCGACGTGCCCTCCGGTCCGCTATAATCCGCTGCCAGGCGGTTCGAGCGGCACTGCGACGGTCGCGGCCGGCTCGACCCACAGAAGCAGGGAACCGGCCGATGCCTTCGCCCACCGTAGTCTTCGCGGGCCGCAAGTTCTGCGTCGAACAGCATCAGGTGACCGACCGTGACGGTCGCACGCGCACCTGCGACCTGATCGCTCACCCCGGAGCGGCGGTGGTGCTGCCGCTGCTGGACGAGCAGCGCGTGCTGCTGATCCGCAACTACCGCTTCGCGGTCGGAGAAGAACTGCTGGAGCTGCCCGCCGGCACGCTCGACGGCGACGAAGCCCCCGAGCAGTGCGCGCGGCGCGAGCTGGCCGAGGAGACCGGCTACCAGGCCGGGCGGTTGGAGCCGCTGGTGGCCTTCTATTCCACGCCGGGCATCTGCAACGAACGCTTGAGTGTCTTCGTGGCCAGCGAGCTGACGCCGGGAAAAACCGCATTGGAACCCGGAGAACGCATCACGCCGGTGGAAATGACCTGGCCCGGGATCCTCGCGGCCGCGCGCCGCGGGCGCATCAGCGACGGCAAGACGCTGCTGGCGCTGCTCTATTACCACACCTTCGTCCGCTGCGAGGTCTGAACCGATGGGCTTGCTGGGCACTTCATTCCGGGTCGCGCGGCTGTTCGGCATAGACATCCGCATCCATGTCCTGTTCGTCTTCTGGATCGCTTTCGAGCTGTTCACCAGCGGCAGCGGCTGGACAGTGACGGCCACGTGGCTGGGGTTGCTGTTCGGCACGGTGCTGCTGCACGAGCTGGGGCACTGCTTCGGGGCGCGGGCCGTGGAAGGCGAGGCCGATCAGATCATCCTCTGGCCGCTGGGCGGACTGGCGCTGGCCCGGGCGCCGATGACGCCCTGGGCCCAGTTCGTCACCGTCGCCGCCGGCCCGGCCGTCAACCTGCTGTTCTGCCTGACCATCGGCGGCTACATGCTCTCCCACTACGGCGGCGCGATCGCCCCCTGGCTGGGCAGCCCCTTCCTCGGCGACTACGAGTTGCCCGCCATCGAGTCGATCACCCACATGTACCTGCTGATGCTCTACCAGATCAACTGGCTGCTGCTGGCGTTCAACCTGCTGCCGATCTATCCCATGGACGGCGGCCAGTTGTTCCAGTGCCTGCTGTGGCCGTTCGTCGGCCTGCACCGCGCCATGACCGTGGCCTGCCAGGTGGGGCTGCTCGGGGCGGCGGGGCTGGCGCTGTGGGGCTTCAGCGGCGGCGCCACGATCCTGATCTTCATCGCCATCTTCGGGGCCACGACCTGCTGGCAGCGCCTGCAGATGCTCAACGCCGGCTACATCGTCGACGAGAGCGTCCGCCGGGCACCTTACCGTGTCGTCAACCCGCGGCGCCGGGGGCTGCTGGCGCGCATGCTGGGGCGCAAGCCGCGCGCCCGCCCGGCGGCCCGGCCGGTCGAGCCCCCGCGCGAGCCGTCGCCGATCGAAGCCTCGGCCGAGCCGCCGATCGACCCGCGGGCAGCGCTCGAGGCCGAGGTCGACCGCATCCTCGAAAAAGTGCAGCGCGAGGGAATCAACAGTCTCACTTACACCGAGCAGCAGACGCTCCGCCGCGCGACCGCCTTGCGCCAGCAGTGCGACGAAGCGCAGGAACAGTCAGGCGCGAATTCGGAATAGCGAATTACGGATGGCGAATCGTCACTTTCCGGGGGCAGAGGAGCTTGCAGGCGACTGTTGCCGCGCTGACGTTCCTGGTTTTTCCTGGCGCCCCTGGCGTTCCCCTTGGCGTACCTGGCGGTCTGCATGGGCGAGCTGACGCCCGCCCGTGGCACCCGTGCGTTCGTTATGGTTCCGCGCGGACGTTGTCACGCTGTATTCGCGGTGGGCGGTGCCCGCCCTGCGACGCGCCGTTCTGGTTGTTTTCCTCCGGTTCCTGGCGACTCCTGGCGTCCTGGCGGTCATTCCGGCGCACCTGGCGGTTGCGACAGGTCGTGCAGGGCGGCCAGCAGGGCCGCGAAGTCAGTATCGGCGGGAAGCTCGACCAGCTTCTCGGGGGCGGTGTGTCAGCCGCCGCAGGTTCGCAGCAGGTCCCCGATTTCGCTGCGGCCGATGGCGGCCAGCAGTCGCAGCCGCGCGTCGCGCAGCGCTCCGCCGGCAGTGACGGTCTCGTCGAGCAGAACCCGCAGCTTGCGGCGCAGCGTCAGCGCCGCGCGGGCGCGCTCGACGGCCGCCGGATGCGCCTGCGTTTGCGCTCCGTCCGCCAGTGAGCGCAGTTCCTCGCCGATTTCGGCGGCCAGTCGGGCGACGAGTGGATGATTGACGTCCGGTTTGCGGCTCAACGGTGCACCTTGCGCAGGAACTCCTGCACCTCAGGGATGCCGCCTTGGTAGATCAGATAGCCGTTGTACGGCTCGCGGTCGGTCATTTCGTCGGCCACGGGCGTCTGCATGATGCGGCGGACTTCTTCGCGGTCGTCGGACTGGCCCAGCGCCCAGCACAATTTCATGTACGCCACCTCCGGCAGCATGTTGGCCAGCGGCATCACGCCCAGGCCCATGATCTCGCGGCCGGTCTCGTAGACGTACATCTGCGTATAGCCCCACAACGTCTGCACCGTCATGTAGATGTGCACGCCCGCGTCTGCCGCGCGCTTCAGCGCCGGGTAGAGCGGCTTGTTGACGTGCCCCAGGCCGGTGCCGGCGATCACGATGCCGCGATAGCCCTTCTCGACCAGCGCGTCGACCACGTCGGGTCGCATGCCGGGGTAGTAGTACAGGATCGTCACCCGGTCGTCGTAGACCGCGTTGATGGTCACCTCGCGGTCGTCACGCCGCCGAGGATAGTTGTCCCTGAGCGGCGTGATGCGTTGCCGGTCGATCATGGCGATCGGAATGTCGCCCACCGTGCGGAACGTCGAGCGGTAGCTCGAGTGCATCTTGCGCACCCGACAGCCGCTGTGCAGCAGCCCGTATTCGTCCGACGTCGGCCCGAACATGCACACCAGCACGCCGGCGATCTCGCCCTCGGCGGCCGCCTTGACCGCGTGGATCAGGTTGAGCGCCGCGTCCGACGACGGCCGGTCGGACGAACGCTGCGACCCGACCATCACGATCGGAATCGGCGGGTTCTGCACCATGAAGGTCAGCACGGCGGCCGTGTGGTGCATGGTGTCGGTGCCGTGGCCGATGACGATGCCGTCGACGCCGTTGCGGATCTCTTCGCCGATCTTGTTGGCCAGGGTGATGTACTGCTCGCGGGCCATGTTCTCGCTGAAGACCCCGAAGAGCTTCTCGGTCTCCAGGTTGCATATCTCCGCCAGCTCGGGCACCGAGCCGTACAGCTCGCCCGGCGAGAAGGCCGGGATCACCGCCCCGGTGCGATAGTCGAGCCGGCTGGCGATCGTGCCGCCGGTGCCCAGCAGCTTGACGTTGGGCTTGGCCGGGTCGTAGGGAAACTCCTTCTCGGGAATCTTGTAGTGCGCCTCGCGCCTCCCGAGCTCGCAGATGTTGCGCACCGTGGCCGCCGTGATGCCGATGTTGTAGCCGCTGTCGAGCTTGAGCACGATGTGGCGGTCGTCGGCGGTCTCCGAACGCGGCAATATCAGCCCCTTGAACTGTCCGCCGGCGGTGTCGATCTCGACCTCGCTCCAGACGCCCACGTTGTGGCGCCGCAGCACTTCGGCGGCCGGTCCACGATAGCCTTTGAGCTTGTCGTCGGTGGTGGTGCTCATCCTCGTGATTCCGTATTGCTGGGGGGGCAGGTGGTGTCGTCGGGCCGCAGCGGCCCCGACAGGGCGGTTTCGAGCCGCTCGGCCAGCAGCCGCCCGCTCACGCGGCCGATCACGCGCGGCATGAGCTGGCCCATCAGGTAACGGTGGCGCGTGGCGAAGTCGGGAAAGCGCCGCCCGGCGCTGAGCGCCACCGCGTCGGCGACCAGCGCGTCCAGCTCGTCGTCTTCCAGCGGACGAATGTCGAGATCGGCCAGCAGGTGCTCGACGTCGACCTCGCGGTCCGGGCAGGCGGCGTGGGCCTGGAACAGCCGCTCGATCACCTCGACGATCCCCTCGCGCGCCAGCCGACCCTCGGCCCAGGCCCGGAAAACCTCGTACAGCTCCTGGTCGCTGAGCACGTCCGGATCCAGCCCGGCCCGCTTGAACGCTTTGAGCCGCTGCACCAGCACCACCGCCACGTAACGCGGGTCCACTTCCAGCTCGTCGACGATGCGGTCGAACAGCAGCGCCCGCGGCGAGATGCACAGCGGATCGATCACGTCTGCGGGCAGGTTCAGCGCCCGGTAGCGCCGCTGGCGGTCCCAGACGAACGGCGGCAAGCCCGCCCGGATGCGCTCCACCCGCTCGCTGGCGATCTCGATCGGCGGCAGGTCGGTGTCGGGATACATGCGTTCGGCCCCGGGCAGCACGCGCTCGAAGCCGTTGGTGCCGTCCTCGAAGGCCTGGCGCGTGTCGCTGGGCACGCCCACGGTGGCCTCCTGGGCGCGGATGGCGATCTCGGTGCAGGCCGTGCTGGTGTCGCGCTGGTCGCCCCACACGAGAACAAGCGCGTCGTTGTGGCCCGCTCCGGTCTTCCGGCGCAGCCTGCTCCAGTCGCGC
>CAZRSM010000488.1:0-2825 GCA_964602755.1 uncultured Planctomycetales bacterium | reverse complement strand
GGCGGTCAAGCTGGCCGAGGCCCAGGCGGTGCGCTGGGAGCTGGAGATGCGGGCCGCTTCGGAGGTGGCCCTGCTCGAGAACGAGCGCTACACCTATTACGCCGCTCCGGAGATCTACCGGGCGCGCAGCTATCTGGAGGTGCTGGTCGAGGGCATCAAGGATGCCCGCAAGTACTTCCTGGCTTTCCGGCCGGAGAACCGCAAGCTGCACATCCGCCTGGAGACCCAGGAGCAGGCCAACCCGGACATCGTGAACATACCTACTGCTGTCGAGGACTGATGCTGCCCGGGCGCGGGCGCGTGGACGCAAGAGCAAGACAAACTCGAGGTGCCTAGAGATGAAGAGGATTCCGCTGCCGACGGTCATAACGGCGATCGTGCTGGTACTCATCGTGGTGACCTACTGGATCACGTACCAGGTGCGTTTTTCGGAAGCGGTCGTGCTGGTGCGGTTCGGCAAGCCCAAGGCGGTGGTGACCGAGCCGGGGCTGAAGTTCAAGTGGCCGGCGCCGATCGAGACCATCCGCAAGTACGACCTGCGCTACCGCGTGCTCGATACGCCCGAGACCGAGATCAAGACCCACGACGGGCAGAACGTCATCGTGGGCTGCTTCGCGATCTGGAAGATCGCCGACCCGCTGCTGTTCTACAAGCGCGTGCCGATCATCCGCACCGCCGAGGAGAAGCTCAAGGACCGCATCAACGAGAGCCGCGCCAAGATCATCGGCCAGCACAACATGTCCGACTTCGTCAACCTCGACAGCGAAGTGGTTCGCCGCAGTTATCAGCAGATCGAGCAGGAGATTCTGGCCGACGCGGCCCCGGGCATCCGCAGCGAGTACGGCGTCGAGCTCAAGCGCGTGGGCGTATGGCGCATCAGTCTGCCCGAGGAGGCCACCGCCAGCGTGCAGAAGTCGATGACCCAGGAACGCAAGCGCATGGCGGCCCGCTACCGCGAGGAAGGCGAGTCGATCAAGCAGGCCATCGTGGCCCGCGCCAGGAGCCAGAGCAAGCAGATCCTGGCGTTCGCCGAGCGCAAGGCGGGCGAGATCAAGGCCGCCGGCGTGCGGGCTTCGCAGCGCGTCTTCGAGCAGATCCAGCGCGAAGACACCGACTTCTTCATCTGGCTGCGCTGGCTCGACGGCCTGAAGGCGGCCCTCAAGACCAAGACCACCATCTTCCTCGACTCCGACAGCGAGGTGTTCAAGTACTTCTCGGGCGACGAGCTGTTCCGGCTGATCCATGCCGAGCTGCCGGTCGAGGTGCCGGCCAGCCGGCCCGCCGCGGAGGGAGGTGAGTGATGAAGCCGCGCTGGTGGCTGCTCGACCACATGCACGACGAGCCGGGCGGCGGCGCGGGCAGCGCTGCGCCGCAGGAGCCGGATCCGGCCCAGGAGTCGCTGGCCCAGGCACTGCGCGCCGGCTTCAACATCCTGCGCATGATCATGATCGTGCTGCTGGTGGCCTACTTCCTGTCGGGCTGGTTCCAGGTCAATCCCGGCGAGCAGGGGTTGATCGTGCGCTTCGGCGAACTGCGCCTCAACCAGGACCAGGACTCGGAGTATTACCAGACGCCGATCTTCGGCGAGGGCTGGCACGCGGCCCTGCCCGACCCGTTCGATCGCAAGATCCGCATCCCGGGCCAGACCTACAAGCTGACGCTGTACAACTTCTGCTTCCCGCTGGAAGACGAGGACAAGAAAAAAGACCTCAGCGAGATCGACCTCGGCTCGATCGTGCCGCAGCGCGACAGGCTCAAGCCCGGCGTCGACGGTACCATGCTCTCGGGCGACCGCAACCTCTCGCACGGGTTGTGGGCGGTCGAGTACCGCATCGAGGATGCTGCCCAGTTCGTGCAGAACGTCGGCGACCACCCGCACGCCCTCAGGCACCTGCTCCAGCGGCTGGCCGAGAACGCCATCGTGCGCACGGTGGCCGAGATGCCGGTCGAACGGATCATCCGCACCGAGACCGACGAGCTGCAGGGCGATTTCACGCTCGAGGTGCGCCGCCGGCTCAACGAGGAGCTGGTCGCCCTGCACACCGGCGTAACGGTGGTCAACGTCGAGGCCAAGACCATCGAGCCGGGGCGGGTGCGCCAGGCCTTCGTCGACGTGATCAACGCCCGGGCCGACCGCAAGAAGAAGGAGGAGGAGGCCAAGCAGGAGGCCAACCGCATCCTGTCCAAGGCCGCCGGCCCGCGCGAGAAGTACCAGGCCCTGCTGGCGGCGATCGAGGCCTACGGCGCGGCCCAGACCGCCGGGGCCTCCGACGAGCGGCTGGCCGAGCTGCGGGACGAGATCGACCGCCAGCTCGAAGAGGCCGAAGGGCAGGTGGCGGTCAAGCTGCGTGAGGCCCAATCGGCCGCCAACCAGATCCGCGAGAAGGTCCAGGAGGAGTACGACCTGTTCGTGGACTACCGCAACATGTTCAAGCGTTACCCGGTGTTGACGGCGGTACGCTTGTGGGTCGAGATGCGCGAGGCCATCCTGACCAGTGACGAGAACGAGATCTTCTTCGTACCCGACACCGAAATCCTGGAGATCATCACCAACCGCGATCTCCAGCGCCAGGTGGAAAAAGACGTGGAGCGTTTCAAGAGCCGCTATCAGCCCAAGAAGGAAGAAGAATAGCGCCGCTTGAAAACAGCGCCGCCAGCGAGGACGCCAGTGAGTGCCAATGCAGTCATATCCGCGGTCGGGCTGACCAAGATCTTCCGCGACTTCTGGCATCGCGCCAGGGTGCGGGCGGTCAACGACCTGGATCTGGATATCCAGCCCGGCGAGATCTTCGGCTTGCTGGGGCCCAACGGCTCGGGCAAGAGCA
>CAZRSM010000487.1:0-6934 GCA_964602755.1 uncultured Planctomycetales bacterium | reverse complement strand
GCCGCTCGCAGCTTGAACTTCTGGCTTTGCGCTCTGAACCTCCAACTTTGCACTGTGAACCTGTAACTTTGCATTCTTAACTTCGAACTCTGCACTTTGAACCCTGGAACTTTGCCCTGCGGACCAAGGGCCGGCTTTCGTGGAGCAAACCTTGAGCAAACAACCCATCGCCAGAGTCTGTGTCTTCTGCGGTTCCAACACCGGTCGTGACGAACGCCATACCCGAGCCGCCGAGCAGCTCGGCCGCCTGCTGGCTCAGCGCCACATCACCGTAGTCTACGGCGGCGGGCGGGTGGGCCTGATGGGCGTGGTGGCCGACGCGGCACTGGAGGCCGGCGGCGACGTGATCGGCGTCATTCCGCGGGCCCTGGACACGCGCGAGCTGGCCCACGACGGCCTGACCGAAATGCACGTCGTCGAAACCATGCACCAGCGCAAGGCCCTGATGGCCGACCTGTCCGACGGTTTCGTGGCCCTGCCCGGCGGACTGGGCACCGGCGACGAGTTCTTCGAGATCGTCACCTGGGCCCAGCTCGGCATCCACCACAAGCCCTGCGCACTGCTCAACGTGGCCGGCTTCTTCGACCCGCTGATCGAGTACCTCGACCACTGCGTCGATCAGGGTTTCGTCTGGCCCGAACACCGGCGGCTGGTGCTGGTGGCCCGGCATCCGGCCGACGTCCTCGAACAGATGTACGCTTATCAGCCCCCCAACGTCGAACGCTGGATCAAACGCGCCGAGGTCTGACCGGCCGCGACACTCAGCGTCCAGGCCATCAGCACCAGCGGCAACAGCACCAGCGGCTGGAAGCCGGCCAGCGCCCCGGTCCAGAAGAATGCCGGCGCCAGCAGCCCCACGGCCAGCAGCACGCATGTCAGCCGACCGAGCCGCCCGTCGCGGTTCAGCAGCACGTCCACCGTCAGCAGCGCCGGCAACAGCAGCAGCCCCAGGTCATACCACTGCGTATGCGGGCTGACCAGCACCGCCGCCGACACCACCGTCGCCCAGGCCAGCGCGACCGAACCGCCCCGCCGATCGGCGGTGCTGCGCCACGCGCCCCAGCAGGCCGTCAGCACCAGGAAGATCAGCACCAGGGCCACCAGCCGATAGATGCTCGGCGGCAGGGCGTACTGGCAATAGCCGATCAGCGAGACCGAGGTGTCGCCGTTGTAGAGGTTCTCGACCGGCCAGTACGCCGACAGCGCGCGGCTCATGGTCAGCGGCCAGTCCCAGCCGCATACCAGCGCGCCGACCGCGTAGTAGCCGAGCCCCACCAGCGCCACCCCCGCCAGGGCCCGCCAGCGCCGGTCCGCCAGCAGCAGCGCCGCCGGCAGCAGGACGAACTGCGGCTTGTAGAGCAACAGCCCCAGCAGCAGGCCGGCCAGCAGCTCGCGCCGGTCGCGCAGGGCGAGAAACGCGCCCGTCAGCAGCAGCAGGCTCAGGGCCGTGTTCTGGCCGCCGGTGATGCTGATGCTCAGCGGGCAGTAGATGATCGCCAGGCCGGCGACGGTCAGCCCGCAACCACGCAGCGCCGGCAGGCGGGTCGTGAGCAGCCGAAGCGTCAGCCCCAGGGCCGCGGCCATCATCAGCGTGCAGAGCCCCCAGGCCACGCGAAAGTCGAGCATCGCCAGCGGAGCCAGCGCCGCCGCCACCACCGGCGGATTCACGAACGAGCACAGGTCGTCGTAGCCGTCGACGCCGAGCACCTGCCCCTGCATGCGCTGTTGCAGTGCGAGGTCGTAGAGCCGCTGGCCCTGGCCCCCGAGCACCAGCCGGCCGGCGGTGTAGAAGCTGATGAAATCCCCCCCGATTGCGCGGCCCCGCTGGTCGAGCGGGCCGTCGAGTCGTCCCACGTGCACGGCCAGTCCCAGCGGCCAGCCGACCAGCGCAGCCAAGGCTACCATCCGCAGCCAGGTGCCGGCAGTGCCGCGGGCGGCCCCCGGACCGGATTGTTGCACGTCGGCGGCCATCTCCCGGCTCCCGGATCAGAATCCAGCAGGCGGCGCCAGAGTCTTCACAAGCGGCGCCCCGGGGCATAGACGAAGGCGCCACGGTCTCCGGCCGCGGCGTAACAGTCCCCGCCGGAGGCGCAACGGTCTCCCTAGAGATGATCGGACGTTTGTCGGCCGGACTGGAGCAGCCGGATGGTGGGCAGTGCCCAGCCTGCGAAACACCGCCCGCGGACAGCCGTGCCGCTGCCCAATCCCTGCCCTCGTCCCCTTGTTAAGCGGCGCCGGTCGGCGACAATGTCCGCTGCTAAGCACCCGCCGGCGCGGTGGCCCGAGCGGGTTGGTTCAACACGGAGGCACGATGGCATGAAACGTATGTGGCTGATCGGGATAGTGGCGGGCGTGGCCGCGGGCGCGGCCCTGACCAGCTTCAGCACCCTCAACGCCCAGGGCGGGCTGGCGGCCGGTCAGGTGGTGTGCGTCGACGTGGTGCGGGTGTTCGACGAGTACGACCGCCAGAAAGACCTCACCGAGGAGATGCACCGGCTCAAGAACGAGCTGGAGGCCGAGTCCAAACGCCGCCAGGAACGCATCGACAGCCTGCAGCAGACGCTGGACGCCATGGATCCGGACGATCCGGCCTACGCCGGCAAGATCCAGGAAATGCTCCAGTTGCAGATCGACTACAAGAACTGGACCGACATGATGCAGCTCGGCATGGCCCGCGAGATCGGCATCTGGTCGCAGCGCATGTACAGCGAAATGGTCCAGGCCGTCGAGGAGCTGTCGCAGCAGTACGGCTACACCATGGTGCTTTACAAGGAGGCCCCCTCGTTCCAGGCCAACGATCCCGAGTCGCTCAAGAACGAGATCCGCCTGCGCAAGCTCATCTGGGCCAGCGCCACTACCGACATCACCCAGGCCGTCATCGACCGGCTCAACGAGAAGTACGCCAAGGAACCCAAGCAGCAGATGATCAAGCTCACGCCGTGACCTGCGCCGACGAGCCGATGCCGGGACTCTCCGCCGCACAGCTCGCCGAACACCTCCAGGCCGAGCTGCTCGGCGACGGCACGCGCGTCCTGCGGCGCGTGGCCACGCTCGACGAAGCCACCGCCGACGCCCTGGCCTGGCTCGGCGACGCCAGGTATGCCAAGAAACTTGCCGAAACCCGGGCCGGGGCCGTACTGGTTCCGCCCGAGGTCACCGGGCCGGAAGGCGTGACGCTGCTGCGCGTGCGTGACCCCGACCTGGCGCTCTGTGCGGCCCTGCGGCTGATCGGCCCGGCACCCGAACAGGTGCCGGTCGGCGTCCATCCAACGGCCTGCGTGGCGCCGGACGCCGAGGTGAGCGGCGCCGCGATCGGCCCGCACGTCTCGGTCGGACCGGGCGCCCGCATCGGGGCGGGGACGCAGCTCCACGCCGGCGTACGGATCGGCGCCGGCACTGTTATCGGACGCGACTGCGTCTTGTGGCCCAACGTCGTGGTCCGCGAACGGTGCCGGCTGGGCGACCGCGTGGTGATCCACTCCAACACCACCATCGGGGCTGACGGCTTCGGCTACCACATGCGCGACGGCGTACACGTCAAGATCCCGCAGGTCGGCGTGGTGGTCATCGAGGACGACGTCGAGATCGGGGCCAACTGCTGCGTCGACCGCGCCCGCAGCGGCGCGACCCGCATCGGCCGCGGCACCAAGATTGATAACCTGGTCCAGATCGGCCACAATTGCGACATTGGTGAACACTGTATCATTGTTGCGCAGTGCGGTATCTCCGGCTCGACCACGCTGGAGCATCACGTGGTGCTCGCCGGACAGGTTGGTGTGATCGATCATCTGCGGATCGGCGCCGGGGTGCAGGTGGCCGCTCAGTCGGGAGTTACGCGCAACATACCTCCCGGGGCGGTGATTCGCGGCACGCCGGCGGTCGACAACGGGTTGTTTGCGCGCCAGCAGGTCGCGGTGCGGCGGCTGCCCAGGATGGCCGAGCAACTGAAGGCCCTGGCAAAGCGGGTCGAAAAGCTTGAGTCAGCAGCGAACGATAAAGACGGAAGCTGAGATCAGCGGCCGCGGCCTTTTCACCGGCACGCCGGTGACGGTGCGCTTCAAGCCGGCTCCGCCCAACAGCGGCATCACCTTCGTACGCGCCGACCAGTCGCCCCCCATCCGCATCGCTGCCAATATCGACAACCTCACCAAGCGCGCTCGCCGCACCGCCTTGCGCAACGGCACCGTGGCGATCGAAACCGTCGAGCACTGCCTGGCGGCCGTCAGCGGCCTGGGCATCGACAATCTCGACATCGAACTCGACAACGCCGAGCTGCCCGCCGCGGACGGCAGCGCCCAGCCCTTCGTCGAGGTGCTGCGCCAGGCCGGCTTCGAGGAGCAGCCCGGCGAACGCGAGGTGATCCGCATCAGCGACACCGTGCGCGTCAGCGACGGCGACGCCGAGCTGGTGGCCTGGCCCGGCGACGGCGATCAGCTCGATGTGATCTACGAGCTGGACTACGGCCGCGACAGCGCCGTGGGACATCAGATCTGCCGGGTGACGCTCTCCGACGACGCCTTCGAGCGCGAGCTGGCCCCGGCCCGCACCTTCGTCACCGAGCAGGAAGCCAACCAGTTGCGGGCCGCCGGCCTGGGCACGCACCTGACCTACCAGGACATCCTGGTGATCGGGGCCGACGGCCCGATCGAGAACGAGTATCGCTATCCCGACGAGTGCGTGCGGCACAAGATCCTCGATCTGGTCGGCGATCTGATGCTGGTAGGCAAGCCGGTATTCGGTCGCATCTACGCGCGCAAAAGCGGCCACAACCTCAACCACGAGCTGGTCCGCAAGCTGCTTGACCAGCACGCGGCCGACCGGCTCAAGCGCCTGCTGAGCGGGGCCCCCAAGCTGGACATCCAGCAGGTGCAGCGCACGTTGCCGCACCGCTACCCCATGCTGCTGGTAGACCGCGTGATCGAAGTCGAGGGCGATCGGCGGGCCATCGGCATCAAGAACGTCACCATCAACGAGCCCTTCTTCGTGGGCCACTATCCGCGCCAGCCGATCATGCCCGGCGTGCTGATCATCGAGGCCATGGCGCAACTGGGCGGTATTCTGCTGTCGCGCAAACTGGAGCACACCGGCAAGGTCGCGGTGCTGCTGAGCCTGGATCGGGTCAAGTTCCGCCGACCGGTAACGCCGGGCGATCAGCTCATCATGGAAGCCCATACGCGGCGGGTCAAATCACGTACCGGAGAGGTGTACTGCCAGGCGCGGGTTCAGGGTGAACTCGCGGCGGAGGCGGAAATACGGTTCATGCTGGTAGACGCCGATCCGAGTTGAGCAACCTCATGACAGAAGTCCACCCTACCGCCGTTGTCGACAAACGGGCCGAGCTCGGCCGCAACGTGCGCATCGGCCCGCTGTGTCACGTAGGCCCCGATGTGCAACTGGGCGACGGCTGCGTGCTGCACGCCCAGGTCACCGTGCTCGGTCCGGCCCGCTTCGGCGCCGACAACGAGTTCTACCCCCATTGCACCATCGGCGCCGCCCCCCAGGACCTCAAGTACAAGGGCGGCCCCACGCGCCTGGAGGTCGGCGACCACAACGTCTTCCGCGAAAACGTCACCGTCCATCGCGGCACCGAGGTGGACGTCCAGAGCGGCGGCGTGACGCGCATCGGCGACCACAACCTGCTGATGGTCGGGGTGCACGTGGCCCACGACTGCCACCTGGGCAACCACATCATCCTGGCCAACCAGGTGCAGCTCGCCGGACACGTCCGCATCGAAGACTGCGTCAACGTCGGCGGGGCCTCGGCCATGCACCACTTCGTCACCGTGGGGCGCTTCGCCTTCGTCGGCGGCATCACGCGCGTCACGCACGACGTGCCGCCGTACATGAAGGTGCAGGGCTACGAGCAGGAGGTGCGCGCCGTCAACGTCACCGGCATGCAGCGCTGGCACGTACCCGAGGACTCCATCGCCGCGGTCAAGGCCGCCTTCCGGCTGCTGTTCGCCCGGCGCAGCAACCGCGCCCCCGGCCGCACACTGCAGGCCCTGCGCGAGATCGAGGAAAACGGCCTGATCCGCGACGAGCACGTGCGTTACCTGGTCGACTTTCTGCGCCGCAAGCTGGAGGTGGGCGTCTACGGCCGCGTGCGCGAGCACTTCCGCAACGATTCCGAAGCCGACCGGGCGGCCTTCTACGGCCAGCAGCCCACATCGGAGCAGCCCGCATGAGCACAGCGTTACCGGTTGCCGTAATCGGTGCCGGCCACATGGGCCGCCACCACGTTCGCAAGTACGCCGAGATCCCCGGTGCCCGCCTGGTAGCGGTGATCGACACCGACGTCGAGCGGGCCCGCAGCCTGGCCGAGCCGCTGGGCGCCAAGTGGGGTGAGGCCCTGACGCCGGAGATGGGCGAGGTGGTCGCCGCCAGCGTGGCCGTGCCGACCGTGCATCACCTGGCAGTGGCCCAGCCGCTGATCGAACGCGGCATCGCGCTGCTGATCGAAAAGCCCCTGGCCCCCAACGTGGCCGAAGCGCGCCGCATAGCCGAGCTGGCCCGCGAACACGACGTGATCGTGCAGGTCGGCCATACCGAGCGCTTCAACCCCGCGGTGCGCGCCGTCGACCGCCTGGGATTGCGGCCCAAGTTCATCGAGACCCACCGCATCAGCCCGTTCACCTTCCGCTCGGCCGACGTGGGCGTGGTCTTCGACATGATGATCCACGACATCGACATCCTGCTGCATCTGGTGCGCGAGCAGGTGGCCCGCGTCGACGCGGTCGGCGTCAGCGTGCTCAGCAAGCACGAAGACATCGCCAACGCCCGGATCACCTTCGACGCCGGCGCCGTGGCCAACCTCACCGCCTCGCGTCTGGCCCTCAAGACCGAGCGCAAGCTGCGCGTCTTCTGCCGGCACGCTTATGTCTCGCTCGATTATCACAAGAAGGTCGGCATCGCCATCACGCTGGATGAGAACCTC
>CAZRSM010000486.1:0-18745 GCA_964602755.1 uncultured Planctomycetales bacterium | reverse complement strand
GGCGACGAGACGACCAGTTTTCTGGCCCTGTTGCCGGCCGACGCGGTGCTGGTTTTCAACGAGCCGGGCAATGTCCAGGAGCTGGGCCGCAGCTACTGGCAGCAACTGGGCGAGCGGGCCGGCGTGGTTTCGCCCGAGGGTGTGTTCCGCAAAGCCGGCGAGTTCGCCCAGCTCTTTCTGGGCCGTTTCGACCAGGGGGCGGTTGGTCCGGCGACGCGCCTGCCGGCGGGCAGCCTGCCGCCGATGCGCCCCGGGCGCGACGAGGCGGTCGAGACGCTGCGTGAGCTGGCCCGCGAGCATCGGGTGGTGGTGCTGTGCGACAATCGCGGCGAGCAGCAGCGCTTCGTCGAGCTGCTGTGCGAGCACGGGCTGGCCGACGGGCGGATCGAAGCGGCGCTGGGGGCGATCCACCGGGGCTTTACGTGGGACGGCTGGGCGTATGTGCCGCATCACGAGCTGTTCTGCCGCTATCGCCAGCGGCGCACGCTGCGCAGGCGCCAGCCGGCGCGGCCGATCGACAGCTTCTTCGATCTGGAGACCGGCGACTACGTGGTGCACGCGCTTTACGGCATCGGCCGCTTCCGGGGGCTCAAGACGCTGGAGCGCTCCGGGCGGCGCGACGAATACCTGGTGATCGAGTTCGCCGAGCAGGCCACGGTGCACGTGCCGGTGAGCCAGATTCACGTGGTGCAGAAGTACATCGGCAGCTTTCGCGGGCGGCCGCGGCTGAGCAAGCTCGGTTCGTCGGTGTGGAAGAAGACCAAGGCCCGCGTGGCCGAGGCGCTCACCGACCTGGCGGCCGAGCTGCTGGCCATCCAGGCCCGGCGAGCGGCCCGCGAGGGCATCGCGTATCCGGCCGACACCGCCTGGCAGCGCGAGTTCGAGGAATCCTTCATCTATACCGAGACCGAGGACCAACTGCGCGCCCTGGCCGAGATCAAGCGCGACATGTGCGCTGCGCGTCCGATGGACCGGCTGCTGTGCGGCGACGTGGGCTTCGGCAAGACCGAGCTGGCGATCCGGGCGGCCTTCAAGGCGGTCGAGTACGGCAAGCAGGTGGCGGTGCTGGTGCCGACGACGGTCCTGGCTGAGCAGCACTATCGCACCTTCAGCGAGCGGTTGGCCGACTACCCCTTCGTGGTCGAGGTGCTGTCGCGTTTTCGCACGCCGCGCCAGCAGCGGCGCATCGTCCAGCGCGCCGCGCGCGGGCAGATCGACATCCTGATCGGCACGCATCGCATACTCTCATCCGACGTGCGCTTCGCCGACCTGGGGCTGGTGATCATCGACGAGGAGCAGCGCTTCGGCGTCGAGGCCAAGGAGCGGCTCAAACGGTTGCGGGCCGAGGTGGACGTGTTGACGCTGAGCGCCACGCCGATCCCGCGCACGCTGCACATGTCGCTGCTGGGCATCCGCGAAATCTCGTCGCTGGCCACACCGCCGCTGGACCGGCGGTCGATCGTCACGCAGGTGCGCATGTGGGACGACGAGCTGATCCGCACGGCCGTGCTGCGCGAGCTGAGCCGCGACGGGCAGGTGTACTTCGTGCACAACTTCGTGCGCGACATCGACAAGCTGGCCAATCGCATCCGCAAGCTGGTGCCCGAGGCGCGCGTGGTGGTGGGCCACGGTCGCATGAGCGGCGGCGAGCTGGAAGACGTGATGGCACGCTTCGTGCGGCACGAGGCCGACATCCTGGTCTCTACCAACATCATCGAGTCGGGCATCGACATCCCCGCGGCCAACACGATCTTCATCAACCGGGCCGAGCGCTTCGGCCTGGCCGATCTGCACCAGTTGCGCGGGCGCGTGGGGCGCTCGCGCCACCGGGCATATTGCTATCTGCTGCTCTCGCCCAAACACCCGGTCAAGGAGGACGCCGCCCGGCGACTCAAGGCGGTCGAGCAGTACAGCGAGCTGGGAGCCGGCTTCCATATCGCGATGCGCGATCTGGAGATACGCGGGGCCGGGAACATCCTGGGGCCGGAGCAGTCGGGCCACATCGAGGCGGTCGGCTACGAGATGTACTGCCAACTGCTCGAACAGGCGGTGCGCAAGCTGCGCAACGAACCGCCGGTGCGCAAGGGCCCGGTGAGCCTCGATCTGGGCATCAGTGCCGCGATCCCGAAGGTCTACATCCCCGCGCAGCGGCAACGCATGGAGGTCTACAAGCGGCTGGCGGCGGCCGAGCGGCCCAGCGACGTGGCCCAACTGCGCGACGACCTGCGCGACGCCTTCGGCCCGCTGCCCGACGAGGTCGAGACGCTGCTCGAGCTGGCCGAGATCCGCGTGCTGGCGGCCGACTGGGGCATTCGCGCCATCGTGCTCGACGAGCCGGACGTGATCTTCTCTGTCGACGACCTCGAAGCCGCCCAGCGGCTGCTGGCCGACGGGCCGGGTTCGCCCAGGCTGCCCGACCCGCATACCATCCATTGGCGACTTCCCCGGCGCTACCTCGAGGGCCGCACGTTGCTGGCGGTCTTGCGCCGGCAACTGGCCGGTGAGGGGCAAAAAAACGCGGCGGCTTCTATGGGGGCGCACTAGCCGCTAAAATCGATTCAGGAACCGGGGGGTCGGCGTCGAAAGAAAAGGTGTCGCTCGGCCACGGCGGCCGGCAATATCGAGGATCATACATGAGCGGTAGTCGAGGGAACTCCGGCGGCCGGGGCCGACGGGGCAGCGTGTGCAGCTTCTGCGGCAAGAGCGCCCGTGACGCTGGCCCGATGGTCGAAGGCGCCAACGAGGTCTACATCTGCGCGGCGTGCATCGACCTGTGCCATAACCTGGTGCGCGAGGAGCGCCGCCGGGCCAGCCGCAGCCGCAGTCTGCTCAAGACCATCCCGAAACCGCGCGAGATCTTCGAGTTCCTCGACCAGTACGTCATCGGCCAGGACAACGCCAAGCGCTCGATCGCGGTGGCGGTGCACAACCACTACAAGCGCCTGGCGCACTTCGACAGCGGGGTCGAAGACGTCGAGCTGGACAAGAGCAACATCCTGCTGATCGGCCCGACCGGCTGCGGCAAGACGCTGCTGGCCCGCTCGCTGGCCCGGCTGCTCAACGTGCCGTTTGCCATCGGCGATGCCACCACGCTGACCGAGGCCGGTTATGTCGGCGAAGACGTCGAAAACGTCCTGCTCAAGCTGCTGCAGAACGCCGACTACGATCTCGAGGCCGCCCAGCGTGGCATAATCTACCTCGACGAGATCGACAAGATCGGCAAGACCTGGAACAACGTCTCGATCACGCGCGACGTCTCCGGCGAAGGCGTGCAGCAGGCCCTGCTCAAGATGCTCGAAGGCACGATCAGCAACGTCCCGCCGCAAGGCGGTCGCAAGCACCCTGAGCAGCAGTACATCCAGATCGACACCACCAACATCCTGTTCATCTGCGGCGGCACCTTCGTCGGGCTGGACAAGATCATCCGCAAGCGCATCGGCCGCAAGAACATCGGCTTCGTGGGCCAGCGCAGCGCCACGCAGGACGAAGTGCACGAGCTGGGCGAGATCCTCGCGCAGGTCACGCCCGACGACCTGATCGAATACGGCATGATCCCGGAGTTCGTCGGCCGGCTGCCGGTGCTGTGTACGCTGACGCCGCTCGACCGCTCCGCCCTGGTGCGCATTCTGATCGAGCCCAAGAACGCCATCGTCAAGCAGTACCAGAAACTCTTCGAGATGGACAACGCCAAGCTCGAGTTCACGCCGGCGGCCCTCGAAGAAATCGCCGAGCGGGCCCTCAAACGCGACACCGGCGCGCGGGCCCTGCGTTCGGTGGTCGAAGAGTTCATGCTGCCCTACATGTTCGAGCTGCCCGAAATGCCCCCCGGCTGCACCTACGTGGTCACGCCCGAAGTGGTCCGCGGCGAAGAAGACCTCCTGCGCCCCGCCCGGGCCGAAAAGGAATCGGCCTGAAACACCGCCGGCCGGCGATGGCCCCCCGCGGCTCCTGTCGGCGTCCTCTGGCGGGCGTGCCCGTGGCGCGATCCGCCGACCGTCACGACGTCCTTTCGCCCCGCGTCTCCAGTGCCAGCTCATATCCGGCCAGCGTCTGCCGGGCGGCGGCTTGCCAGTTGTAGTGCGCGGTGATATGCGCGGCCAGCTCGTCCGCCGGCGGCGCCGCCAGCGCCGCTTCGACCGCCGCGCGGATCGAGCGCGGATCGTCCGGCGAACAATAGAAACCCCACCGGCCGAAGTACTCCCGCGTGCTGCCGCCGGGAGTGAGCACCAGGTTGCAGCCGCACAGTCCGGCTTCCAGGCTGGCCAGCCCCGGGGTTTCGTACCAGCTCACGCAGGCGTGCACCCTGGCTTGCCGGTAGAGCCGGCCCAGCCGCCCGGGCGGCTGGTGGTCGAGGAAGGTGACGTTGCCCCCGGCCGCCCGGCGACATTGCCGGGCATAACGGCGGTTGAAGCGGCCCGCATTACCCACGATCGTCAGCTCGATGTCGCTGTCGCGCAGGGCCTGGATCAGGGCCAACTGGTTCTTGCGCGGCTCGATGCGGCCCACGCACAGTACGCCGTGGCGCTCGGCGGGCTGCTGATCGGCGGCCAGCGCCCGCGGCTCGACGGCGTTGGGCACCACGACCGCCGGCGGCAGCGGGCCGAACCGCTTCTCGATGATCCGCTGTTCGGTGTCGCTGTTGGGCAGGATGACGGCCACGTGGTCCAGCAGATGCCGCACCGCCCGGTGGAAAGACCACATGGCCCGCGCCGGCCGGCGCAGCCGACCGCGTCGCAGACGATCCAGCGCGTACCGCTGCCACTGCCGCAACGTCTGGTAGCGCTCCGTGCCCACACGCCGCGCGAGCCAGCCCTGCAGGCCGCGGCGGCCGTGGCGGTCGAATTCGTCGGAGGGCCAGTAGATCGTGCTGAGGACTACCGGCCGGCCCGCGGCCCGCAACGCCGGACAAAGCGGCAGGTGCTCCCACAACCGGTCGAGGTGGAACAGGTGCACCACGTCGTATGTGCCGAGCCGGGCACCCGGGTCGGTGGTCAGATCGACCACGACGCCCAGCTCGCGCAGCGCGCGGGCGGTCTGGAGGATCTGGGTCGTGTCGCCGCCGGGGTGACGCTCGAGGTTGTCGCGTACGATCCACAAGGCTCGCATGGGGGCGAGTTTAGCGGCAGGCCGCCCGCGGGCGTAGCGCTTGGGCGGTCTGCCGGTGGCGCGGGTATGATGAGGAAGATTGAGTGGGCACCGCCCACCACGGAGGCAGATGGGCCACGACGCGGGGCGGGCATCGCCCACCACGGATTCGCGCGTGCCGGTCGGGTTCCGCCTGGCACGACGCTCGGCGGCCCCGGCCCGACCCGGGCCTGGGCGATTGCATGGGTGAGATGGATCCGCAGAGCTTCGATGTCATCGTGATCGGCGGCGGGCATGCCGGGGCCGAGGCGGCCTGGGCCGCCGCGCGGCTCGGGGCGCGCACCGCGATGGTGACATTCCGGCGCGCCGCCATCGGACGCATGTCGTGCAACCCGGCCATCGGCGGCATCGGCAAGGGCCAGATGGTGCGCGAGATCGACGCCCTGGGCGGCCTGATGGGGCTGGTGGCCGACGAAACCGGCATCCAGTTTCGCATGCTCAATCGCCGCAAGGGCCCGGCCGTCTGGGCGCCGCGCGCCCAGTCCGACGCCGCCGGCTATGCTCAGCGGTTGCGCGAGTACCTCGAGAATTGCCCCAACCTCGAAATCATCGAGGCCGCCGTCGAAGACCTGCTGGCCGACGAGCTGCCGGGCGGCGGGCGGGACAACCCACTGGCCCGGCGGCGTATGACCGGCGTCGTGCTGGCTGACGGGCGCATCTTGCGCGCCCCGGCGGTGGTGGTCACGTCGGGCACGTTTCTCAACGCGCTGATGCACACCGGGCCGGAGCAGCAGCCCGGCGGCCGGGTCGGCGAGCCGGCCGCCGTCGGGCTGAGCGGTGCCCTGCGGCGTCTGGGGTTGCGGCTGGGGCGGCTCAAGACCGGCACGCCGCCGCGCGTGGCGCGCGATTCGGTCGACCTCGACGCGCTCGAAACGCAACCCGGCGACGAGGTGCCGGTGCCGTTTTCTTTTCTGCACGAGCGCATCGACCAGCCGCAGGAGGTCTGCTGGCTCACCTGGACCAACCCGCGGGTGCACGAGCTGATCCGGGCCAACCTGCACCGCGCGCCGATGTACAGCGGGCAGATAAGATCGCGCGGACCGCGCTATTGTCCGAGCATCGAGGACAAGGTGGTGCGCTTCGCCGACAAGCAGCGCCACCAGGTTTTCATAGAGCCGGAGGGCCGCGACAGCCCGCGGTTGTACCTCAACGGCATCAGCACCTCGCTGCCGCGCGACGTGCAGGAGCGCATCGTCCACCTGATCGACGGCCTCGAGCGGGCGCGCATCGTGCAGTGGGGCTATGCGGTCGAATACGATTTCGTACCGCCCGAACAGATCGACGCGACGCTGATGACCAAGGCAGTGCGTGGGCTGTTTCTGGCGGGTCAGATCAACGGCACCAGCGGCTACGAGGAGGCCGCCGGCCAGGGAATCGTGGCCGGCATCAATGCGGCCCGGCTGGTGGCCGGGCGGCCGCCGATGGTGCTGGGCCGCGACCAGGCGTACATCGGCGTGATGATCGACGACCTGGTGACGCACGGCGTAACCGAGCCGTACCGCATGTTCACCTCGCGTGCCGAGCACCGCATGTATCTGCGCTACGACAACGCCGACCAGCGGCTCACGCCCGTGGGGCGCGAGGTGGGGCTGGTGGACGAGGCGCGCTGGCGCCGTTATCAGCGGCGCATGGAAAAGCTGGCCGAGTTGCGACGCCTGGTGCGCGAGCTGCGATACCAGGGTCGCAGTTTGGCCGAGTGGCTCAAGCGTCCCGAGGAGGACGGTTCACGACTGATCGCGCAATTTCCGCGCTTGCATGAGTTTTATCGGAGCCGGGACATCTGGGCGGGGGTGGTGGTCGAGCTGCGATACGCGGGATACATCGCGCGGCAGCAACGGATGCTGGAGCGCTTCCGCGAGATGGAGAATCGGCTGATTCCGGCTGACTTTAATTATCGGAATATAAAGAACTTGCGCCGCGAGGCCCAGGAGCGCTGGAGCGAGGTCAGGCCGCGCAGCGTGGGCCAGGCGGCCCGGGTGAGCGGGATTCACCCGACCGACGTGACCGTGTTGCTTGTCGAATTGGCCCGGACACAATAGAATTCACGCCTGTTGAGGCGGGGCTCCCACCGGCAGCGTTAGCGTTGCCAACTCAACCTACTTGGCGTATATTACTATAAAATAGGGGAACCAGGTAAGCTATGTGAGGTCGTAATGGGGAAATCGACCACCCAGAACGGACGCGGGTTCAAGAAGGCGGTGTTCACCACCGGCGAGGTCGCCGAGATCTGCAAGGTGAGCCAGCAGACGGTGATTCGCTGTTTCGACAGCGGTCGGCTCAAGGGGTTTCGCGTGCCGGGGTCGCGGTTTCGGCGGATACCGCGCGAGAGTCTGATCGAGTTCATGAAGGAGAACAACATCCCGCTCGATCAGCTCGAGATGGGCAAGAAGCGGGTGCTGGTGGTGGACGACGATCCGGCGATCGTGGAGATGCTGGTGGAGCTGCTGGAGCGTGACGGGCGTTTCGAGGTCCAGACGGCGACCACCGGCTTCGACGCCGGCCTGCGCACCAAGGAGTTCCAGCCCGACGTTATCGTGCTGGACTACATGCTGCCCGACATCAACGGCAGCGGGGTGATCCGCAGCATTCGCAGCGATCCGACGGTCAGGGACGTCAAGATCGTCATCGTCTCGGGGGTGGTGAACCGCGAGGACGTCGACGCGTTGCTCAAGTGCGGGGCCGACGACTTCATGCAGAAGCCCTTCAGCATCGAGCAACTGGTCAAGCGGATTACGGAACTGGTTTGTGAATGACGTTCGGCCCGATGACAGCCACGCCGTCACACAACGAGCGACGCCGGAGATCACGCTGTCGCATCTCGACACGCTGCCGACTCTCTCGGCGGTGGCGGTGCGCTTGTTGCAGGTGACGGCCGACGCCGACAGCAGCGCTGCCGACGTGGTTCAGACGCTCAAGGGCGACCAGTCTCTGACGGCCAGGATTCTGCAACTGGCCAACTCCCCCATCATGGGCGCGCGCAGCAAGGTCACCACGCTCGAACGGGCGGTGGTGCTGCTGGGCTTCAAGGCGGTGCGCAACGTCGCGCTGGCGGTCAAGGTCTTCGAGGCCCTGCCGCCGGGCACCGGCCGCGCGGCGCGCTTCGACCCGGCCGAGTTCTGGAAGCACTCGCTGGGGGTGGCCTCGGCGGCGCAGCGGCTGGCGCGGGCACGGCCCGAGCTGAAGGTCGATCCGGACGAGGCCTTCGTGGCCGGTCTGCTGCATGATCTCGGCAAGGTGGCGCTCAACGCCGTGTTTCCCAAGGCCTACGAGCGCATCGTCACGCGGGCCGAAGAGACGCGGGCCGACATCGCCGACTGCGAGCGGGCCGTGCTGGGGGTCGATCACACCGTCGCCGGCCGGCATCTGGCCAAACGCTGGGGTTTGCCGGACGAGTTGCAGGAAGTCATCTGGCTGCACCACGTTTCGCCCGAGACGCTCAGCGAGAGCGTGGCGGCCACGCGGCTGATTGCGGTGGTGCAACTGGCCAACGAGTTCGTGCGCGAGCAGCACATCGGTTATTCAGGCGACTTCGCCTATCACGAGGGCGTGGCCCGGTTGGCCGAGTACCTGGGCGTGCAGCGTGAGACGATCGACGAGGTGATCGGCGAGGTCGTGGCCGACGTGGCCGAGTATTGCAGCATCCTGGGGCTGGACCGCGAAACGCCCGAAACCCTGTACCTGCAATCGCTCACGCGGGCCAACCAGGAGCTGAGCCGTCTGAACATCGAGCTGCTGGGGCGCAATC
Source organism: uncultured Planctomycetales bacterium (assembly GCA_964602755.1). Taxonomy (GTDB): domain Bacteria; phylum Planctomycetota; class Phycisphaerae; order UBA1845; family Fen-1342; genus JALSRY01. Next base: position 9,855 of record CAZRSM010000486.1, on the reverse strand, counting down.
GGCGGCTCAGCGCCGGAGCGCGCTATTTCCGGGCCATCACCGATTTCGATCGGCTGGTGGGTGCCGGCTGCGAGTTGAGCAACGTGGTCGAAGCCATCGCCGAGACCGCCGCCAAGGCCCTGCAACGCGAGAAGGTGGCGGTCTTCGGCGTGCACGATCGGGCGGCGGCCATCGAGCTGGCCTGGCTCGACCTGGCCGCCGAGCAGCGCGAGCTGGTCACTTTGCCGATCGACGACGAGCTGCGCGAGTGGCTGGCCGAGAGCCACGAGCTGATCGACGTCGCGGTGACACGCGCCCCGCGAGCGGTGCGGCTGCTGGTGGCGCGGCAGTGGCCGGTGCTGCGCGAGAGCGACGCGTGGCTGCTGCCGATCCTGTGCGACGAGCGCGTTTGCGGCGGGATCGTCTTCGGTTCGCAGCGCGACGAGCGCGTGCGCCTGGCCCCCGAGGGCGAGGAGCTGCGCTGCTATCTCACCAGCCTCGGCTATGCCATCACGCGGGTCAACGCCCAGGCGGCGGCGCGACGGCTGTCGGAGAGCCTGGCCGAAAGCAACCGGCGCCTGCAGCAGATGCAGACCGAGATACTGCGCAGCCGGGCGCTGTCGATGATCGCCGAGATGGCGGCCGGCGCCGGGCACGAGCTCAACAGTCCGCTGACGGTGATCTCGGGGCGGGCACAGATGCTGCTGGGAAGCACTACCGACCCGGAGCTGCGGCGCGTCCTGCAGCAGATCTTCGAGAAGGCCCACGAGTGCGCCCACATCGTGACCGAGCTGATGGACTTCGCCCGGCCCCAGCCGCCGGCCTTGCAGGCCACCGACGTACCGGCGCTGCTCGAAGCCGTGCGTTCGGCGTGGCTGGAAAAGAGCGGCCTGCCGCCGACGCGCCTGCTGCTCGATCTGCCCGAGGGCGGGTCGCGGCTGCTGGCCCTGGCCGACCCGGACCAGATACGCTGCGTGCTGGACGAGATCGTGGCCAACGCGATCGACGCCATCAGCGAGAACGAGGGGCAGATCACGCTGGCCTGCCGCGAGGGCACCGGCGAAGCGGTCGAGCGGGCCGAGGCGGCCCTGCGGCTGCACTTCGATTCCCAGCGCAAGGAGCTGGCGTGGGTCGAGATCGTGGTGCGCGACACGGGCTGCGGCATGACGCCGGCGGTGGCGCAGCGCATCTTCGATCCGTTCTTTTCGCATCGGCGGGCCGGACGCGGGCGCGGATTGGGTCTGGCGCGGGCGCATCGCATCGTCGACGCGCACGGAGGACGCATCTGGGTGGTTTCGCAACCAGGGGAAGGATCGGCATTTCACATACTCCTGCCACAGGCCGGCGCCCAGACGGGCGCGTGACGTCTTTGACGACCCGCCGCCCCCGGCGACAATGACTCCATGGACAGACGCCGCACGTTGCGAAGGCTGACGCTGCTGGCGGTCGCGCTGCTGCTGGGCGCGACGGCCGTCTACCTGTACGCCACGCGGCCGGCGGCGCTCGAGGCCCGGCTGGTCGAGCTGTTCGCGCGCTTCCGGCTCGAAGTGCGCAGCATCGACGCGATCGACTTCGGCCTGTTCCGCGGCCTGACCGTACGCGGCCTGCGGGCCGAGGCCGGCGACGGTTTTCCACTGCCCAACACCGAGCAGGTGCTGCGCGGCGTGCCGCTGCTGGAAGTCGAGGGCGTGCACGTCGAGGTCTCACCATGGGCGCTGCTGGCCGGTCGACCGCGGGCGCGACGCATCGACCTGGAGCGCCCCCGCATAGCGCTGGTCGGGCCGGAGTTCGGCGAGCTGCTGAAAGAGCCGCGTGGCGGGCGGTCGTTCGGGCCGATCAGGGTGCGGCATTTCACGCCGCTCGATCTGCCGGAGGTGCGGCTGCGCGACGCGAACGTCTCCATCTATTCGGTGGACGACGGCGGGGGGCGGCTCGAGCGGCGCTGGCGGCTCAGCGGTGTGGGGCGGGCGCTGCGGCCGGCGCCCGAGGCGCCGGTGGCCTACCGCGTGGACTTGTGGCAGGTGGGTGGGGCGTTGTGGGCGGCCGACTCGGGCAAACGCCCGGTGGTGCGGCTCGATTGGACCGGGGCGGGGCTGGTAGCCGAAATGGACTGGCTCAGCTTCGAGGCCGCCAGCAGCCTGTTGCCGCAATCCTGGCGGCGGGCGTGCGCCGACTGGCAGCCGACCGGACGGGCGCGCCTGGCGCGGCTCGAGTTTCGCCAGCGCCGACTGACGCTGCTCGAGCTGCGCGTGCGCGACGTGGGGTTGTGCCTGCCGATCGAGGACGGCCAGGTCGCCAGCGCCGAGCGCTACGCGCGGCTGGCGGGGCTGTCGGGCACGTTGCGGGTGGAGTTCCCGCAGCGGGGGGCGGGGCGGCTGGAAGGGCGTCTGGAAGGGCGGCTCAACGACGCGCCGCTCGAGCTGGAGCTGTCGGCCGGCGGCGTGGGCTACCACCTCGACGGGCGCGCGGGCGAGGGCGCCTTTGGTCGCCTGGGAATCAAGGGGCTGGACGCCCGGCGCTGCCGGGTAAGGCTCGACGTGCGCGAGCTGGAGCTGCCGACGCTGGAGAAGAACGCGGCATTCTGCACGGCCAGCCGCTTGCCGGGGGTAGTACGTTCGTCGATCCGCAAGTACAACGTGCGCGGCCGGGCCGACCTGCACGTCGAGCTGGAGCTGGCCGCCGACGGGCCGTGGCGTTATTCCGGCTACCTCGAAGCGCGGCAAGTGGCGGCGCGGTACTACAAGTTTCCCTACGAGGTGCGCGACATCACCGGCCGGCTGCGTTTCGACAACGACGGGCTGGTGCTCGAGGACCTCCGCGGCCGACACGGCGCGGCGCAGATCTTCGCCCAGGGCCGCGTCAACGACACCACGTCGTATACCGGCTTCGACCTGGTCTTTCGCGCCACCAACGTGACCACCGACGGCGAGTTGTATGCCGCTTTGCCGCCCGAGTACCGCGGCATCTGGGAAAAGACCACCCCGGAGGCCCTGTGCGACGTGCGGGCACACGTCACGCGACCGCAGGGTGACGCCGAGCGCGGCTCGCGGCCCAGCCATACGGTGATCGATGTCCGGCTGCTGGGCGGCAGCCTGGCGCTGCGCGACGACATGCGGCTGACCAACGCCGGCGGCGTGGTCCGCATCGACCGCGGGACGGTCGAGCTGCGCGGGCTTACCGGATTCCTCGGCTCCGCCGAGGTACGTCTGGACGGAACGGTGCGCGTCGGCCAGGGAGATACGACCTACGAGCTGCGCCTCTCGGCGGCCGGCATGCCGCTGGAGCGCGCCAGCCGCGTTCGCGGGGCCGACGGGCGCGAGGTGGGACGCGTACGCTTCGCCGGCACGGGCGACGTGTGGGCCGAACTGCGCAGCGGTGCTCAGGGCGGCGACGCCTATACCATCCGCATCAACGACGGGCGGCTGGCCGGCTTTGCCGGCGACGAGGGGTGGGAGCACGTCAGCGGCTGGGTGACGCTGACCGGTGACCAGCAGGTCATTCACGAGCTGCGGGCCAGCCGGCCCGACGGCCAGCTCGAGCTGGCGGGCACGCTGCCGGCCAGCCCGGGTTACGACACGCCGGTGCAACTGAGGCTGCAAGCGCGCGATGCGGACATCGGCTGGCTGCTGGGACGGCTGGTGCCGGGCCGCTGGAGCGGAATCCGCCAGAAGCTGGGCCTGAGCGGCGCGGGCACGCTGGCGGTGGACTTCCATCCCCAGCCGACCCCCGACGGCGCGACACGCCAGGTGGCCGACGTCGAGCTGACCGCCGACCGGGCCAGACCGGCACCGCTTCCGCTGGACCTGCGCAGCGTGTCCGCGGCGGTGACGCTGCGTTCGGGCGGATTCGTGTTGCGCCGGGCGCGGGCGCAGTGCGGCGACGGGGGCCGGGTCGAAGTCAGCGGCGAAGGCGGCTGGAGCGACGGCGACGCCTGGACAGAGCTGAAGGTGGTCGCTGAGGACGTGCGCCTGAGCCGTGAGTTCGCGGCGGCCATGCCGGCGCCGCTGGCGCGGCTGCTGGGCGAGCTGTCGCCGCGCGGGCGGGCGCAGATAAGTTTCGATCGGCTGCGCATGACCGGCAGCCGGCAGCGCCGCTGGGAGGTCGACGGGCGGATCGAGCTGCGCGACCTGACGCTGAGCGTCGGCGTTCCGCTGCGCGAGGGCGCCGGGCGGCTGGTCGGACGCTGCGTGGTGCTGCCCGACGGTCGCAGCGAAGTGACAGCCGACTTCGAGATCGACCGCGGCACGCTCGACGGCTGGCCGATCGAGCGGTGGGAGGGCCGCCTGGTCCGCAAACCCGACCGGCCGCTGGTGGCCCTGACCGACATCAGCGGGCGTTTCTGCGGCGGCGAGGTGCGCGGCAACGTGGCCATCGACCCGCAGGCCGAGACTTACGAGCTGACCTTCGACCTGCACGACGTGAGCCTGGCGGAGTTCATCAAGTCGCCGCCCGGCCAGCAGCGCCGCGGGCGCATCGACGGCCACGTGTTCGTGCGCGGCAGCACCGATGACCTGAAGCGGCGCATCGGCGGCGGCGAGCTGCGCATCCGCGACGCTTCGCTGCTGAGCAGCAAGGTGACGCGTTCGGTGGTCGAGGCCGGCCAGCGACACCAGCGCCCGGTGGAATCGAGCGTCGACCAGGCCCTGGTGAAGTTCGTCTGGGAGGGCAGCGAGCTGCGGTTCACGCAGGTCGACATCCAGTCACGCCGCGGGCGCATGGTGGGCCAGGGGGTGTGGGACACGGCCGACGACAGCATAAGCCTGGTGCTGGTGGGGGCCATCGGGCGCAACGCTCCGCGGATCACGCCGCTGACCGAGCTGGTCGAGGCCACCGGGCGCGAGCTGATCCAGTACCGCGTAACCGGCACGATCGACAATCCCAAGGTCAGCGTCGAACCGCTGCACAACCTGACCGAGCCGCTGCGCCGGCTTTTCGAGAAGTAGCCCGCAGGCCGGCCGTGCCCGGCGGCTATTCGAGATACCCCAGGTCGCTGAGGCGTTTTTCGAGCATCTCCAGCTCGTCGGCCGAGTAGACCTCGGGCTTCTCTTCGGCGGCCTTCTCGACCGCCGGCTCGCGTTCGATGATCGGCGGCCGCTCGAAGGCCTCGGTCAGCACGCGGCCTTCCATGTCGAGCGGGACGCGCAGGCCGAGGGCCGCCAGCGTGGTGGGGGTGAGGTCGACGATGTTGCCTTCGACGGTTACGCCGCGGCGGACGCCGGGGCCGGCCAGGGCCACGATGCCCTCGGCGCGGTGGGTGCCTTCCAGGCGGCGCTGCGAGCACCAGCGCACCGGCTGGTGGCCGCGGATCTTGCGCACCACGGCCAGCCCGGGGCGCGGGGCCAGCAGCAGGTCGGGCAGGTCAGGGTGCTCGTCGCGCGAGCAGCCGTAGAGCTGCTCGGTCTTGAAGACCTCCGGGAAGACGTGCACTTCGTTGCCCTGCGGGTCGCGCACGGTGGCGTTGCGCAGCCGCTCGGCGATCTCGTCGCGCAGCGCTTCGTACTCGGACGGCTCGACGATGCCGATCGGCCCGCGGCCCTCGAGGTTGATATACAGAAAACCGTAAATGCCGGCGTGCATGACGCAGGCCTTGGTGCGCGACCAGTCGATCGCCAGGTCGCGTTCGATGCCGCGGCTGCCCTGCTGGAAGCGGTTGGCCTTGCCCTTGGTGAGCCGGTGCCACCAGTAGCCGGTGCGCTGCTGGGCCTGCTCGAGCGGGTTGCGCAGCGCCAGATACCCCCAGCGCTTCAGCAACAGGTTGGGCTGGGCCTTGCCGTCGAGGCTGCCGTGGCCGTGGTCGGACATCACCAGCGTCAGGGCGTCGTGCTTCTCCGCGTAGGCGAACAGGCCGGCCAGGGCCTCATCCAGCCGCTCGAAGCAGGCCGCGGCCATCTCGGCCTGCCGGGGATAGCGGTCCTTGTAGCGCGGGTCGAGATACTTCCAGGCCTTGTGCTGGAGGTTGTCGACCAGCTTGAAGACCACCATGAGCACGTCCCAGCCGTACTTTTCACCGCAGAACTCGGTCAGTCGGCGGCCCTGGTCGAAGCTGTCGCAGATGTAGTCGAGGTTGCGTTTGAGCAGCTCGAGCCCCCCGAGGGTCTTGCGCTGCCAGTTGGTACGGTAGTTGTAGTGCGGAATCTCGCGCAGGATTTCCTGCTTCAGCTCGCGCGGGTAGGTGAACTCGGCGTCGATGCTCGGCGTCTCGAAGCCGCTGATCACGAAGCCGTTGACCGGCTTGGGGGGGTAGGTCATCGGCACGTTGATGCTGCCGACACGCAGGCCCTTGTCGCTGAGGATCTCCCAGATGGTCTTCTCGCGGATCTCGTAGGTGCTGTTGAACGTGAGCTGATGCGTGTGCACGTGGTACTTTTCGAAATCCACGATCCCGTGGCGCCCGGGTCCCTTGCCGGTCATGAAAGTGGTCCAGGCTGCCGGGGTGATCGGCGGGCGCGTCGAGTGCAGCACGCCGGCGGCTCCCCGCTCGACGAACGCTTTGAGGGCCGGCATGCGGCCGGCGTCCATCATGGGACGCAGCACGTCCCAGGTGGCCCCGTCGAGGCCGATAATCAGGACACGCTGGGCGACCGGCTCGAAGGGGCGCGCGGGGCGCTGGCCGGTTGCCGACTCCACCTGCGGTGTGGACGATTCTCCACCACTCATGCCTGCGTCTCTCGTCTGCTCGTCCGTGGGGACCAGCGGCCGCTACGGGCGGCCGCCGCGCGCGTCGTCGGGCCGACGCGGCGCTCGGCTGGTCGCTTTCTGGTTCCAGTCGTGGCTATGGTAGTCGCGGTCGCAGCCAGTGGCCACCGTTGCCGCCGTATGGCCAGCCGGGCGGCTCAGCCGCCGATGCGGCCGCGCAGCCGGCCGGTCTCGATGGTGCCGGTGCGCAGGTTGACGGTGAGCTTGTAGCCCTCGACGGGGAAGTTGAGCCGGTGGGTGCGGCGGTCCTCGTCGTAGATGCGTGCGGTGTTGGCCTTCTCGGGCCAGCCCAGCACCCACAGCACCTGGTCCCTGGCGTCGTACTCGATCTGGTGGGCGAAGATGGTGCGCACGCGCGAGCGCTGCTGATCGCGCAGCCGGACGTTGCCCGAGGCGTTGAGCCAGGTCAGGTTCATGCGGGCGCCGCCGAAGGCCAGCCCGGCGCCGGAGGCGATCTCGAAGGCCACCTCGAGCCGGTCGCAGGTGACGATGGTGTGCCGGCCGGGCACGTCCTCGAGCGGTCCGCCGTGGTCGACGATGCGCTGCAGAGTGGCTTCGAGCCGCGCCGGGTCTTCGACCGCGACGTACTGGAACTGCACGGCTCCCTGGAACAGCACCGTGTCGCGGCGCCTGGGACCCTCGGGGTCCAGCGAGTAGATCAGCCCGCGCTCGGAGCTCATGGCGGTGACGCTGGCGTCGTTGGTCAGCAGGGCCGACGAGAAGCCCGGCACGGGCGTCTGACGCCGCTGACGCGGGCCGGACCGCTGCCGGCTGGTCATGCCCAGCACCGTGCGGCCCACCGTGCGGATGATGCGTTGCTCGACGTCGATCTGCAGCTCGGGGCTGCTGACGCTGCGCTCGACCAGCGGCCGGCCGCCGGCCGGATCGGGCAGGGTGCTGGCGATGACGGCGTTGCGGGCCACCACGGTCCGCAGGTTCTTGCGCGTACTGTCGCGGTCGGCCGGCACGGCACGCTGCGCACGCGGCTTGTCGCGTCGCAACAGGGTTTGTTTGAGGCCGGCGAGGCGCTCGATCAGCGAGGCGGACCGCCCGGAGTCCTCGGCCGGCACCAGTTCCAGGATCAACCGGTCGGCGCGCAGTTGCTCGACGGTGGTTCCGGCTACCACGTCGCCGGCGAACTCGACCCGGTTGGCGCGGTCGTCGACATGTAGGTACTGCGTGCTGGTGACGGTCACGAATTCGTCGGTCAGGTTCACCAGCCCCTGCAGGCTGCGCCGCGAGCGAAACACCAGCCGCGACGCGCCGCGCACATCGAGCGTACGCGCCGGATTGTCAACGTCGATGCGCACGCCCCGCAGGTCGTAGCCGCGCGCCCGCACGCGCGCCAGCCGGGCCGGCGAACCGCGCACGCTGGCAGTGCGCAACTCGTCGTCGCGGTCGAAATCGGCCAGCAGCTCGCGCCCGGCGGCCGCGAAATGGCGGCTCAGGTCGCGCAGCCGCACCGCGCCGGCGGCGTGCATCGAGCTGACGGCCATCTTCTCGGCCCGCTGGGCGAAGCGCAGTTCGAGCCTGGCACAACGCAGTGTGCGCTCGTCCGGGGAAGCGGACATGACCGGGCGCCGCTGGCCCAGGGCGGCCTGCACCGTACGCAGCGCGGTCAGCGTCAGCATCTCGCCGCTGCGGCGCAGCGTGCGCCACCACGACGGTCCGTCGCTCTTGTGCCGCGCGACCAGCTCGACGTCACCGATCGCGGTGGCCGACTCGAGCTGGGCCTGCAAGCCACGGGGCCGGCCGCCCGCGCTATCAGCAGCGGCCGGCTCAGGTGGCGGCGGTCGAAAACGGGTCTCGAAGCGGTGGGCCCGCAGGCTCTGCTGCCCCAGGCTCACCAGCACGTCGCCGACGAAGACGGCCGATTCGGGCGCGCCGGCGGCCAGCGGAGCCGCCAGCGGGTCGGTCATCGGCCGGCGGTCCCCGGAGCGCGCCAGATGCAGCTCGGCCCAGCCTTCGCAGGCGATGCGCAAGGTCTCGGTGTCGCGCCGCCCGCCGAGGCTGGTGTCGAGCGCTACCGGGCCGATCAGTTTGATCAGCCGCTGCTGGAGGTCGACGAACATGCTCGCCGAACTGACCGACAGGCGGCCGGAGGCTTCGACCGTCACCTGGCCGGCGTGGGGATAGAGCCACAGGCGCTGGTACTCCTCGAACAGCGCCAGCCGACCGCAACGCACCCGGCCGTTGGGCAGTTCGACGACGACCGGATCGCCCAGCGCTTCGACGCGTCGCCGCGGCTCGCTGCCGGTCCGCTGTGCAGGCTCGTCGGGCACCAGTACCATCTCGCCCTGCCAGCGCACCACCAGGCGGGGCTGCGGCGCGGCCGGTGCACTGGCGGCGGCAGCCGGCTGGCTGGCAGGCGCGGCCTCGGCGGGGCCGACGGCCAGGTCGCCGCCGCGGGCGATGTCGACCAGCAACGTGAGACTGTCGGCCCGCAGGGCGCCGCGCGGCTGGTCACCCACGAAGTGCTGCACCTCGACGCCGCCGTCGAGTCGGCAGCGGTAAGGCGTTGTCTGCCGGGGCGTCGCCTCGGCGGCGGGAGTGGACCTGACCGGGGCGCTGGCGGCTGGCTGCTGGCCGGGCCTTTGTTCGAAGCGGGCCAGCAGGCCGCCGATGAGGGTCATCTGTCCGCCGCCGGTGATTTCGAGCTTCTCGATGCGGTTGTCGTCGCGGTTCCAGAGCAGCTTGAGGCTGCCGGCCTGGATTTCGAATTCGTGGCCACGCACGACCAGGGGGTGTTCGGCGCGGACCTCGCCGAGTTCGAGGTCGAATTCGAGCCGCTGGGTTTCTATTACGATGCGGTCTTCGGGACGCTCATCGAGCGGCGGGCGCTGATAGGCGGTGTTGCGGTCGATGACGATGCGGGCCTGGCCGTCGAGATAGCCACGCTGCGGCTGGAGGCGCTTGTCGTCGACCAGGTTGGCCTTCACGCGGCCCGACTCGGCGGCGATGGTGATGATCATGCCGCTGGGCGGCCGCATCATCAGCTCGGGCCGCACGAGCAGCACTTCGTCGGTGGTGCCGGGAACCTTCTCCCAGGTATCGACCTTGAGGTACTCGACCGGCTGGCCGGTGACCGGGTCGTAGGAGACGAAGGCCATCTGCCGGCCCGGGGCGATGTCGAGCTCGCGCAGCTTGAAGGTCTTCTCTTCGTCGACGGTCACTTCCTGG
>CAZRSM010000485.1:0-2651 GCA_964602755.1 uncultured Planctomycetales bacterium | reverse complement strand
CACCGGCGGCAACATCCGCCGCCAGTTCCTGCCCACCGCGGCCTCGGCCCACCCGGTGACCTTCGCCGCCCGCAACGTCTCAGAGGTGCCCAGCCTGCTGCCCGAGTACCGCACCGGCACCACGCTGAGCTGCCAGGATTGCCACGACAACCCCGACTCGGTCGACAAGGGCGGCGTCGAGGTGCGCGGCCCCCACGGCTCACGCTACGACTTCCTGCTGGCCTACCGGTACGAGACGCGCGACTACACCGTCGAGTCGCCCCAGGCTTATGCTCTGTGCTACCGCTGCCACGACCGCAACTCGATCCTGGGCGACGAGAGTTTCCCCCATCACCGCACGCACATCGTCCGCGGGCGCACGCCGTGCAGCGCCTGCCACGCGCCCCACGGCGTACCGGGCAGCGCCAGCCAGCACGACAGCCTGATCAACTTCGACATCTCGATCGTCGGCGGCCAGCGCTTCTACCTCGACACCGGCCGCTTCAGCGGTTCGTGCACGCTTACCTGCCACGGCGTGAACCACGTCAACCTGACCTACAGCCGCTGAAGCCCGCCAGCCGCCCGGCGGGCTTTCGCCGTTTGCCGGGGGCGCCTTAAGATGGGCGCCGATCATCTTCGCCAGCGGGAGGAGTTGCCGCGATGGCCACCTTGCTGCTCGCCCTGGGTTCCTTTGCCGCCTACCTGGTCGCCTATCACACCTACGGCCGCTGGCTGGCCCGCAGGGTCTTCCGGCTCGATCCCCGGGCCGTCTGCCCCAGCGAGCAGGTCAACGATGGCCGCGACTACGTGCCCACCAAACGCGAAATAGTCTTCGGCCATCACTTCACCAGCATCGCCGGAACCGGGCCGATCGTCGGGCCTGCCATCGCGGTCTTCTGGGGCTGGCTGCCGGCGCTGCTGTGGGTCGTGGTGGGGGCCATCTTCATGGGGGCCGTGCACGACATGGGCGCCCTGGTGGTCAGCCTGCGCAACCGCGGCATGACGGTCGGCGACGTGGCCGGACGCATGCTCAATCCGCGGGCACGCATCCTGTTCCTGCTGGTGCTGTTCGTGACGCTGATGGTGGTCATCGGCGTCTTCGGCCTGGTGATCGCCACTATCTTCGCCACCTATCCCAGCGCCGTCTTCCCGATCTGGGTCCAGATACCGCTGGCGGTCACGGTGGGGGTGCTGGTATATCGCCGCAAGCTGCGCGTCTGGCCGCTGGCGCTGGGGGCGCTGGTGCTGATGTACCTGACGGTCTGGATCGGGGCCTACTGTCTGCCGATCGACCTGACCAGCTTCGGCCTGGCCGCCACGGGCAAGGCCGCCGAGGCGGCCGGCATGTCGCCCTATGCCAACGCGGTGGTGGTCTGGACGCTGCTGTTGCTGGTGTACTGTTTTTTCGCGTCGGTCCTGCCGGTGTGGGTGCTGTTGCAGCCGCGTGATTTCATCAACAGCCAGCAGCTCTTCGTGGCCATGGCGCTATTGGTGGTGGGGCTGGTGATCGGGCCGTTTATCGGACAGACCGCCGAGCTGGTGGCCAAGCCGATCAATCCCGAGCCGCCGCCGGGCGCGCCGCCGATGATTCCGTTTCTGTTCATCACCATCGCCTGCGGGGCCATCAGCGGCTTTCACTGTCTGGTTTCCAGCGGTACCAGCAGCAAACAGCTCAAGAAAGAGACCGACGCCCAGCTCGTCGGCTACGGTGCCATGCTGCTCGAAAGCGCCCTGGCGGTGCTGGTGATCGTGGCCTGCAGCGCGGGGCTGAGCCGCGGTGTCTACACCTACCAGCCCGAGACCTACCAGTACGTGCACCAGGTAGACGCCAGCGGTCAGCCCCTGACCGGCTACGACGCCTGGGCCAAGTATTACACCGGCAAGCACTGGAGCGACTTCAAGCTCAAGCACAAGGTCGGCGGCTTCATCGAGGGCGGCGCCAACCTGCTGGCCAACGTCGGCCTGCCGGTGACTTTCGGCATCGGCGTGATGGCGGTGCTGGTCGCCTGTTTCGCGGCTACCACGCTCGATACCGCCACGCGCCTGCAACGCTATGTCATCACCGAGCTGGCCGGGGCGCTGCGCATGCGCACCGTGGCCAACAAGTACGTGGCCACCACCATCGCGGTGGTCACCGGCGGGGCGCTGGCGCTGATCGCCGGCCCGGCCGGGCCCGGCTCGGGCGGGCTGATCCTGTGGCCCATCTTCGGCGTCAGCAACCAGCTCCTGGCCGGGCTGTCGTTTCTGGTGATCGCGTTTTACCTGCTGCGCCATCGCCGGCCGGTGTGGTTCCTGGCCGGCCCGATGGTGCTGATGATCGTGCTGCCGGCCTGGGTGATGATGTACGATCTGCCGAAGTGGCTGCACGGCCAGCGCTACGTGCTGTTCGGCATCGGGTTGTTCATCACCATCGTGCAGGTGTGGATGGTGGTCGAGGCGGCCTTGCTCTGGCGCAAGGTCAAAGGCGTACTGCCCGAACCGCTCCCGCCGATCGAGCCGGCCGCCGCGTCAAGCGAGTCGTAAGTGCCGCTCGCCTGCGCCCCTGCGTCCCTCAGCGCCTCAGTGCCTTTGTGCCTGAGTGCCTCCCCCTCAATCCCTTAATCCCTGTTCCCTCAATCCCTCTCCCTGCGTCCCTCCGTCCCTTGGTCCCTCGTCCTATCGACCGTCCCCCC
>CAZRSM010000484.1:0-1675 GCA_964602755.1 uncultured Planctomycetales bacterium | reverse complement strand
ACGCGCGATCCAGTATTCATCGCGTCCCGGCGAGCACGTCTTCGACCCCTTCGGCGGCAGCGGCTCGACGCTGATCGCCTGCGAGCAGACTCACCGGCGGTGCTTCATGCTCGAGCTCGACCCGCTGTACTGCGACGTGATCGTTCAGCGCTGGGAGAAGTTCACGGGGCGGAAGGCGGATAGACATCTCTCTTGCAGCGAGGACAGCGGTAATGGGAAGCAATGCGATATCGGCGGCTAGCGAAATCCACAACCCTGGGGTGAGCCAGGGTGATCAAACGGTCCTCGGCTTCGTAGCACGTCAGGCAGAACGGGCCTGTGCTGAGGCCGCCGACCGGCTCCTTGAGGTGGTAGCAGCCTTCGCGAAATACGACGTTTGCACGCAGTCGCAGGCGCTCCTGCGCATCTCGAAGCTGGCGTTCGAGCTCAAGGTTCTTTTTCTGCTCCTCAACGAATTGGGCCTTGACTTGGACGAGCGTGTCGAGAAGGGGGAGGAGCTCGCGTTGCAAGGTCGCATCTTGCGAACTCTTGTGCGCTTTCAGCAGCTTGTTCACGATCGACAGCGCGCTGTCAATGACCTCGATCATGGGCATCTCCTGTGTGAACACGCTCTTCAAGTGTTGGCATTCGTAGAGCGCATAGGCGAGGTTCCTGAGTACTTACTGGACACCTGCTATCGAATGCTCGACCAAGCCGCGGATCTCGTCCAGAGGGACCTGTTGCGTGCATCAAGAAAAGCCCCGGACGTTGCCGGGGCTTCTGGGAAGGGGGCGTGATGCGTGCGCTACGTGTTGAACTCGAACTGTCCGCGGCCGACCTTGCGAAAGCGGGCGGTGTCGCCCTTGGCCTTGAGCTCGCGCAGGATGGCGGCGTACAGCGTGGCCTCCGGCGTCTTGCCGTTGGGGCTCTGCCAGAGACCCTGCTCGGCCATCGCGGCGATCATCGCCTTGGCGTTCATCGGCTCGCCGGTGCGGCGCAGGACCTCGGCCGCGGCGTCGAGCGCACTCATGCGCTTCGGCCTGGCGTCGGCCTTCTGTGTCGGCCTCGCGGGCTCGTTTGCTTCGACGTCTTTCGCCGGGTCGGCTGCCGACTTGCCGGTCTCTGCATCACTGCCCGTCTCGTCGTCGCGCGCTTCGCAGCGCAGTCGCTGGGCGCTTTTGATGTGTACCCGCCGGCCGGTCTTGGTGTTGGTCGCGTTCCAGCCCTGCCGGCTGTGGGCACTGTCGATCCGCACCGGCACCAAGCGGTCGCTCACCTTGGCCACGTAGACGTGTCCGACTTTCACTTCGCTCTTCTTCATCTTGCGTCTCCTGGCTGTATCAAGCCGCCCCATGCGGCCCGGGCGCTTGGGCCCGCCTTGCGGCAGGCCCTCGCGTGCGGGTCGTGGCTACCAGCGCTCGCCGGGCTGGTAGCGCGTGCCGCAGTTGGTGCAGTGGACGGTGGTGTCGGTTTCCCAGACGAGGTGGTCGGTGTTGGTTTCGCCGCAGCGCGGGCAGCCGTCTTCCGGCTCGACGCGCTCGGGATCGAGGTCGGTGACGGCCGCCTCGTAGCCGGCCATGTAGGCCTTGCGCAGGGCCTTGGCGACCTGCCAGACGGCGACCTCGTGGAAGTCGAGCCGGTCGCTGTTGCGGCTCTCGAGCGTGGGGATGTCCAGGATCGTCTTGGCGATCGCTTC
>CAZRSM010000483.1:0-4107 GCA_964602755.1 uncultured Planctomycetales bacterium | reverse complement strand
GATCGATGACCTCGAAGACGACCCGGCGGCGCTGTGGCTGGCCGACGTCAACCAGGACGGACGCAACGACCTGCTGCTGTTCGTGGCCTACTCGCCGCTGGTCACCTTCCTGCAACAGGACGATGGCTCGTTCAGGAAGTTCGGCGGCCCGGCCACCCGCTCCGGTCTGGTCAAGGAGGCCGCGGCGCAGAACGCGACCCTGCTCGATGTCACCGGCGACGGCAAGCCCGAACTGATCCTGGCCCAGAAGAACCTGGCCCGGGCGCTGGTGCTCCGCGACGGCCGCTGGACCGTGATCGACCAGTACAACCCCGAAAGCCCCGACGCCCAGATCCGCGGGCTCACCACCCTGGGCGGCCCCAACGGCCCGCGACTGGTGATGTACGATCGCAAGGCCGGCGAGCTGCTGGTGTTCGCCCGGCAGAAAGACGGCACTTTCGCGGTGCAGCGCGACCTGCCGGTGGGCAACTACGCGGTCGCCGCCCTGGCACCGTTGCCCGTGCCCCACGACCAGCCGGCACTGCTGCTGGCCGATGCGGCCCGTCTGGCGGTCTTCCACCCCGGCCGGGTGGCGCCCACGCTGGTCGAGAAACAGACCTACGAAACCAACACCAAGGGCGCCTGGCTGGCCGACGCCGTCGTGGGCGACGTCAACCACGACGGCATCCGCGACGTGGTCGCCGTCGACATGCGCAAGGCAAATCTCGAGATTCTGACCACCCTGCCCGACGGCCGGCTCGTGAAGGCTCTGCGATTCCAGGTTTTCCAGGGCAAGCGCTTCAGCGATCGGCCCGAACGCGGCGGCGAACCCCACGCCGTGCTGGCAGGCGACGTCACCGGCGACGGCCGCGACGACATCGTCGTGCTGGTCCACGACCGGTTGATCGTCTATCCGGGGCAGTAGCCGCCCGGCGGCCTCAAAGCCTCACCGGCTTGCGGCGTTCGGGAGCCGCTGCGGCGCGCAGGCGCGTCCAGCAGACGCGGTCGCCGCCGCGGCGCTTGGCGCGGTACATGGCCCGGTCGGCGGCGGCGCGCAACTCCGCCGGGCTGCGGTTGGCGGCCCACTGCACGACGCCGATGCTGGCGCTGGCCGGCACGATGCGGCCGGCGATGGTCGGAGCGTCGGTGCGGAGAATGCGGGCGATCCGTTCGGCCACCTGGCGTGCTCCGTCCAGTGCCGTAGAGGGCAGCAGCACCACGAACTCGTCCCCGCCCACGCGGGCCGCCGAGTCGATCTGACGCAGGGCCGCCACTATGCGGCCCGCGACGTGGCGGATCATGGCGTCGCCGGCCGAGTGCCCCCAGCGGTCGTTGACCTGCTTGAGCCCGTCCAGGTCGATCATCATCAGCGACAGCGCGCTGCCGTAGCGTTGGCAGCGGCGCACCTCGTGCTCGAGGGCCTCCTCCATCCAGCGGTCGTTGTACAGCCCGGTGAGCCGGTCGACGCGGGCCTCGATGCGGGCCTGCTTATACAGCCGCGCGTTGCGCAGGGCCCGGGCGGCGATGCGCACCAGGGCCGGCTCGGGTCGCGGCGGCTGATCGACCAGCCGCGTGCCCAGCAGCAAGACCGCTTCGAGCTGCTGCTGCTCGGTCAACACCAGCGCGGCCCCGTCGCCGCCGATCAGCCCGACCTGCCCGACCAGTGACCGGCCGCGATCGTCGGTCCGCAAACAGCCGCGCGACTCGTCGGTCAGGTCGTGCAGAGTCTGCTCGTCGAGCGCGACAGCCAGGGCCAGCGGCTGGCGGGCGTTGGTCTCGGCCAGCTTCAGCATGCGCTGGCGCCGCTGGTAGAGATACAAGGCCCCCACTTGATAGCCCAGCAGCGCCGGCAGCTCGTTGGCGCAACGCTGGCACACGCCGTCCAGATCCAGGTCGACCAGCTCGGCTACCCAGCTCAGTGGCGTTTTCGGCGTCGGCGGCGCAGCATCGCCCCTCGGCCCGGCCACCTGGGCCCACAGCAACGCCAGCGTCGTGTCCGCGCAAGGTTTGCGCAACATGGTCCCCGGCGGCCGCGGTCGACTGCCGGGCGGACGGCCGCCATAGAAGTATATGCGTCCCGCGCAGCGGCCGGCGGGGGGCGTCGGCAGGCAATCGAGGTCGATCCACCACTGCGCCTCGGGGTGGGCCGCCAACAGCGCGGGCGCAGCGTGCGGACCACAGTGCTGCCAACCCGCATCGGCCGGCTGCGAGCGCGCCACGGCCGCCAACAGTTCCTGGTCCTCAGTGACCACGATGACCTGCGTTGCCGCCATGCGCGACCTCGTCGTGCGACCGCCGGCCTTGCCGCGGTCGGTGCTATACGATCAGGTCCTTGTCGCCCCCGCGGCCCGCGATGATGATCTCGCCGGCGTCCTCGAGGCGGCGGACGATGTCCACGATCTTCTGCTGCGCCGCCTCGACGTCGGCCACCCGCACCGGCCCCATGTACTCCATCTCTTCCTTGATCAGCGCCGCCGCACGTTCGGAGATGTTCGAGAAGATCTTCTCCTTGAGTTCCTCGCTGGCGGTCTTGAGCGCCAGAGCCAGCTCCTCGTTCTCGACCTCCTTGAGCACGGCCTGGATGCCGCGGTCGTCGACCCGCATGATGTCCTCGAAGACGAACATCAGTCGGCGGATCTCTTCGACCAGGTCGGGGTTTTCTTCCATCAGGCCTTCCATGATGGTCTTTTCCGCCGCCCGACCCGCGAGGTTGAGGATCTCGGCCACGGCCCGCACGCCGCCGGTGCGCTCGAAGCGCTCGTTGACCAGGCCGGCCAGCCGCTGTTCGAGGCCGCGTTCGACCTCCTTGATGACCTCGGGGCTGGTCTGGTCCATGTTGGCGATGCGCGTGATGACCTCGATCTGGCGTTCGGGTTCGAGGCCGACCAGGATCTCGGCCGCGGTGGTCGAGGGGATGTGCGAGAGCACCAGCGCAATGGTCTGCGGGTGTTCGCCGTGCAGGAAGGTCAGCAGGTTCTCGGTCTCGGTCTTCTGCAGGAAGCTGAAGGGCTGCTCGTGGACCTGGTGTTCGAGAGCCTCGATGATCTTGCGGGCCTCGTCCTTGGGCAGCGTGCGTTCCAGCAGCGAGCGCGCCAGTGACAGCCCGCCCATGTCCATGTACTGCCGCGCCAGCAGCAGGTGGTGGAACTCGGTGATGACCGCCGTGCGCACTTCGGCCGGTACGCGCTCGAGCTGGGCGATCTCGCGGCTGATCTCCTCGACCCGCTCGCGTGGCAGGTGCTTGAGGATCTCGGCCGCCGTCTCCTGGTCCAAGGCCAGCAGCAGAATGGCGGCCTTTCTGATGCCCGGCATGTCGAGCACCACGTTGGACTCGGCTGGACTGCTGCTGCGCGGCATCCTGCTGTGCTCCTGCGGCTCGCGCGGGGCCGGCTCAGACCCCGTGCGAAATCCAGTTCTCGATCAGGGCGGCCACCGTCTCGCCGTTCTCCTTGGCGATCTGCTCGACCTGCTCGACCATCTGCTCGATCTGCACCGCCGTCTCGTCGACCTCCTGGGCTTCGAGCACCGCGTCGGCCCCCTGGCCCACGGGAATCGACTCGGCCATCACCGCCTCGGCGGGAACCTCGCCCGCCGCTGCGCCGCCGACCGCTGCGGCCGCGCCCCCGCCACCGGCCCGCCCCCCGGCAGCCCTGCCCGGCCGACCGGCCGAAACGCGCTCGGCGGCTTTGCGGGCGGCTTCGATGGCTTCGGCCGGCAGGCCCAGCTCGAGCCCCAACGTCTCGACGCTGGCCTTCTGTTTGGCCATGCGCAGCATCATCATCAGCGACACCACCGCCAGCAGCCCCAGGCCGGAGGCCGGTCCGTAGCGCGCCGCCAGTTCGAGCGACGCATCCAGCGTGCCGGCGCCGGCCGGTTCGTCCGGCTCGACGTCATAGTGCCAGGCGACCGAAACCTGCGACTTGTCCTGCGGCATCATCAGCCGCGAAATCAGATCGACGATGACCGGCTTCTGCTTCTGGAAGACCTGCTCCACCTCGGCTTCGCCGGGCGGATCGGTGGCATCCGGATTGTTGCGTTTGTAGATCTGCGCCAGGTAGCTGTAAGACAAACTTATGGCGGCGCTGATGCTCTTGGGCACGCCGGCCGGCGTCTGCTTGACGCTGGTGA
>CAZRSM010000482.1:0-5888 GCA_964602755.1 uncultured Planctomycetales bacterium | reverse complement strand
ACGGACTCGGAGGATATCGGGATCGCGTTGTTCGAGAAGTATCCCGACCTGGATCCGCTCAGCGTGCGGTTCACCGATCTGCACCGCATGGTTTGCGAGCTGGACGAGTTCGAAGATGATCCTAAAGCCAGTAACGAGGCGAAGTTGGAAGCGATACAGATGGCCTGGTACGAAGAGTATCAGGACGCGCGCGGCCAGTAGACCACTGTTTATGGAACGTCAGCCTTGCGACGGGCGGGAGCGGTTGCGGCCGGCCCTGACGGTCGCACCTGGAAACGCGTTATGATGAAGCGCGGACTGGCCGACGACTTAAGGGTCAGCAACGTGAGTTTCCGGGGGGAACGGTGATCTAGCGGGAGATTGGCGCCGATGAGACGCGTTTGGACGGCAAGTGGGTTGCTGATGTTGCTTCTGGCCGGCGGTTGTCCGGAGCAGGCGCCGAACGACCAGGGCGCGGTCGATCTGAGCGTCAGTGTCGAGGCTCCCAGCACGGCTCAGGTGGGCGAGACGGTGGTGTTGAGTGCGACGGTGACCGGCGCCGCCGATGGAACGACGCTGAGCTACGAGTGGTTCCAGGAGTACGGCCGGGCGGTGACGCTCGATGGTGCGGGCAGTGCGCAGGCGAGCTTCGTGGCGCCGTCGTTGCCGAGTGACCAGGCGTTGCGGTTTCGGGTCGATGTGCACGCGCCGGACCAGACGATCCACAGCCAGAGCGTGACGGTGCTGATCGTGGCCGACCCGGATTACGGACTTGACGATACGCTCGACACCGGCGGCGACGATGAGCTGTTCCCGCGGGTCAAGCTGGTCACCAGCATGGGCACTATCACGCTGGAGCTCAACCGCGAGAAGGCCCCGCTGACGGTCAACAACTTCCTGCGCTACGTCGACGACGGCTTCTATGACAACACGCTGTTTCACCGTGTGATTGCCGACTTCGTGATTCAGGGCGGCGGCTACGACCTGGACTTCAACAAGAAGGAGACCCGGCCGCCGATCAAGAACGAGTCGGACAACGGTCTGAAGAACGACCGCGGAACGATCGCCATGGCCCGGCAGACGGCGTTGGACTCGGCCACCTCGCAGTTCTACATCAACGTGGTCGACAACGACTCGCTGAACGCCACCAACGGGGCCAACGGCTACACCGTCTTCGGGCGCGTGGTCGAGGGCATGGACGTGGTCGACCGCATCGCCCAGGTCGAGACCGGTTCGCGCAACGGCATGAACGACGTGCCGGTCGAAGATGTGATCCTCGAACAGGCCATACACCTCGACTACGGCGGCAGCGATGGCGGCAGCGATGGCTCGGACGGCAAGGGTGGCGGCGGCGACGGAGAGCTTTCGGGCGGCTGAATCGGGCATCCAATAGCGAATGGAGAATCGCGAATGGGGGATTGTCGCGCTGCGCGGGCAGCGCGGCCACGTGGGGCCATTCGCCGTCTGCCAACTTCATTCCTGGCAGGCGATGCCCGCCCTGCAGGCCTGGCATCTTCTTGACTTCCGGCGAGGCTCGGGCGCGCGGTCAAGGCTCGTGGCGGCAGGCACCGCGGCGGCGCGGCGGGCGGGCGGTTGTGGGCGGGAGGCAGACAATTAGAATGCGGGGGCAAGACCCGCGGCGGCGCGGGGGTGGCGAGCCCAATCAAAAAACCTGCCTGGAGACGGCAAATGCGCGCGAACGATCGTCGGGCGAGTGGTGGCGCACAGCGACTTGGCTCACGCGGGGGTGCGGTTCTCGTCATGGCGGCCCTGACGGTCGTCGCCGTCGGTGGCTGCGTGGCGCGGCACGGCAAACTTGCGATCCACCACCAGGGCGGGACTGCGAAAGGATCGGCGGGCATGACTGCGACCGTATGGCTCGACGAGCTCGACCTGGCCACCATGGAGCAGGAGTGGGGCAGCCCGCAGGCCAGACGCTCGGTCGACGGCAACCCGCTGGCCATCGGCGGGCAGGTCTTCGAGCGCGGCGTCGGTACCCATGCCCACAGCGAATACGTTCTCGACCTCAAGGGCGGGGCAAGGCGCTTCGAGGCCTGCGTCGGCGTCGATGACGAAGTGCAGAAGCTGGGCACGATCGTCTTCGTGGTGCGCGTCGACGACCGCGAAGTCTACCGCAGCCCCGTGATGCACGGCGGCGACGCGCCGCAGAAGGTCAGCGTCGACCTGCGCGGCGCCCGGACCCTCTCGCTCGAGGTCGAAAACGGTGGCGACAACATCAACTACGACCACGCCGACTGGGCCGACGCCCGCCTGATCCTCGAGCCGGGAGCCACGCGGCCCGAGCCGGTGGCGTTCGATCCCGGCCCCGAGCCGGAGATCGCTTACGGCGATCCGCCGGAGCCGATGATCCACGCGCCGTATATCACCGGGGCGACGCCGGGGAGGCCGTTTCTGTTTCGTATTCCGGCCACCGGTGAGGGGCCGTTGCGCTATGCGGCCGAGAACCTGCCGGCCGGCCTGACGCTCGATGAGCAGACCGGCATCATCACCGGCCAGCTCCAGGCCGAGGGCACCACCGAGGTGCGCATCACCGTCAGCGGTCCGCGCGGCACGGCCACCAGCACGCTGACCATCGTCGGCGGGCATCACAAGCTGGCGCTCACGCCGCCGATGGGCTGGAACTCGTGGAACGTCTGGGGCACGGCGGTGGATGCCGAGAAGGTCAAGGCGGCCGCCGACTGGATGGTCAAGAGCGGGCTGGCCGCCCACGGGTATCAGTACATCAACATCGACGATGCCTGGGAGGGCGGGCGCGACGAGAACGGTCGCATCACCACCAACGAGAAGTTCCCGGACATGAAGGCCCTGGCCGACTACGTGCACAGCAAGGGACTGAAGCTGGGCATTTATTCCTCGCCGGGCCCGAAGACCTGCGCCGGCTATGAGGGCAGCTATCAGCACGAGTTCGAGGACGCCGAGACGTTCGCCGAGTGGGGCATCGACCTGCTCAAGTACGACTGGTGCAGCTATGGCAAGATCGCCAAGGACGACAGCGAGCCGGAGCTGCGCAAGCCGTACGAGCTGATGCGCCAGGCGCTGGACGCCTGCGGTCGCGATATCGTCTACAGCCTGTGCCAGTACGGCATGGGCGAGGTGTGGAAGTGGGGGGCCGAGGTGGGCGGCAACTACTGGCGGACCACCGGCGACATCACCGACACCTGGGCCAGCATGTCGCGGATCGGCTTCGGCCAGCACGGGTTGCACCCGTACGCCGGCCCGGGGCACTGGAACGACCCGGACATGCTGGTGGTCGGCAAGGTCGGCTGGGGGCCGCAGCTGCACGACACGCGACTGACGCGCAACGAGCAGGTGACGCACATCACGCTGTGGTCACTGCTGGCCGCTCCGCTGCTGATCGGCTGCGACATGTCGCAGATGGACGAGTTCACCGTGGCCCTGCTGAGCAACAGCGAGGTGCTGGCGGTCAACCAGGACCCGCTGGGCAAACAGGGCTGGCGCGTGGCCCAGCGCGGCAAGACCGAGGTCTGGATGCGCCCGCTGGCCGACGGCAGCATCGCGGTCGGGCTGTTCAACCGCGGTCGCGGCGTGACCGACGTCACGGCCTACTGGAGCGAGCTGGGCATCACGGGGCCGCAGAAGGTGCGCAACCTGTGGACCCGCCGCGATCTGGGCACGTTCAACGGCTCCTTCACGGCGCGGGTTTCGCGCCACGGGGCGGCGATGGTGAGGATCTCGCCGTTGCCGGAGTGAACCGCCCGCCGCGCCGGTCAGCGCCCGCCCGCAGCATCCCGGCGTCCGGGCCTGGAAAAGCGGCGTCCGCGGCATGCGCGGCGCCGCGTGGTGGTCGAGCTGTGGGCTGCCCTTCAGCCCGCCGGGGGGTACTCGTGGCACAGCAGGCGGAACGGCGGCTGGTCTTCCTCGATGCCGGGATAGCGGGGCAACTGCTCGAAGAAGCGGTTGTCGTGGGTGTCGTCGTTGACGGTGCTTACTTCGCCGAGCAGGACGGCGCCGTCGCCGGGCCTGGCCCAGAAGGCGTGATACAGCCGCGGCGTGAGCGTGATCGATTCGCCCGGCTCGAGCACCAGTTCGGTGCCGGCGGGGACTTCCAGCCGCCGGCCGTCGATGCTGACGGTCACCGGCGTCTCGGCGAGCCGGTCGTCGTCGGTGGCGTTGTAGACCTGGCAGACCAGTCGGCCGCCGCCGCGATTGATGATGTCTTCGGTTTTCTTCCAGTGGAAGTGCATGGGGGTGATCTGGCCTTCGCCGGCGAGCATGAGCTTTTCGCAGTACTGCTTGGTCTCGGGGCGGTCGGGCAGGCCGTTGCGGATGGTCAGCAGCGTCAGGCCGAAGTGGGCGAAGTCGCCCTTGCCGAAGTCGGTCACGTCCCAGCCCAGCCGCGCAGCGCGGATCTCGTCGTATTCGGGCCCCTTGTCCTGCCACTGCTCGGGGCTCCAGTGGGCGAAGGGCGGCAGCGCAAAGCCCATCTTCTCGGCCAGGGCCAGCATGGCCCGAATGGCGGCGTTGATTTCTGAACGCTTCATACCGTGCTCCCTGTGGTCCGACACCCGCCCGCGGCGGCGCCGGCGTGGGTGAGTATCGCCTGGGCCGGGCGTACCCGCGGGGTGTCAGCACGAAGCGCAGTTTATGCCGACCCGCGCGAGCGTGCGAGACGGGGTTGGCAGCCCGGCCGATGCGGGCCTGACCGATCGGACGCCGGGGGCTATGCTGGACGCTCGACGGGATGCGTGTCGCGCGATGCGCGGGCTGACCGGGCGCGGACAGCAGCAACTTCCGGCGCGGCACACGGAGCAAGGGACCGCCATGACCGCTGACCTGATCATCCTGGCACGCCGGATCTACAGCTTCGCCCGCGGGCGGGGGGCTGCTGCCTTGCGGGCCGAGGGGCTGGCCGTGGCCGACGGGCGGATCGCGGCGCTGGCTGCGCGGCGGGCGCTGCTGCGGCTGCGCGGGCGGCGCACGCGCGTGATCGACCTCGGCGACGGGGCCGTCACGCCCGGCCTGGTCGACGCGCACACCCACCTGATGTACTGGGCCTTGCGACGCGCATATGCCATCGACGTCGCGGATTGCCGCTCGCTGGAAGCTGCCCTGCGGCGGATTCGCAGCCAGGCGCGCCGGCGGCGCTTCGGGCAATGGATCGTGGCCGGCGGCTTCGATTACAACACCTGGCCCGAGGGCCGGCCGCAGGCCCGCGATCTCGATCGCGTCTTTCCCGATCAGCCGGTGCTGGTAGGCAGCCGGGACGGGCACACCGTCTGGCTCAACTCGGCGGCGATGAAACTGGCCGGCATCGATGCCCGCCGACCCGACCCGCCGGGCGGTCGCTACCTGCGCGACCGGCGCGGGCGGCCGATCGGCATCGTGCAGGAGGCGGCGATCGAACAACTGCCCGACCCGGTGCTCGAGTTCGCCCGGCGCAGCGACCGGGCGACGCTCCGCAAGATCGACGCCGCCTTCGAAGCGGCCTTCGCTGAAGCGCACCGTCTGGGCATCGTCGGCGTACACAGCATGGACTACGGCGAGTCCCTTGCACACCTCCAACGGCTGCGGTCGGCGGGCAAGCTGACGCTGCGGGTGGTGCACGCTGTCGCGCTCGAGCGGCTGGATCAGGCCATCGGGCTGGGGCTGCGCAGCGGGCTGGGCGACGACTGGGTTCGGCTGGGCGGCGTCAAGATCTTCGCCGACGGGGCACTGGGTTCGCAGACGGCCTGGATGCTCGAGCCCTACCCCGGCCAGCCGGGCTACTGCGGCGTGCCGGTGGTGGCCGGCGAACAGCTCGCCGCGCAGGTCGAGAAGGCGGCGCGGGCCGGCTGGGCGGTGTGGATTCACGCCATCGGCGACCGGGCCGTCCGCGAGGCGATCGACGCCATCGCCGCGGCCCGCCGGGTCGAGCCGCAGCGGCTGGC
>CAZRSM010000481.1:0-9579 GCA_964602755.1 uncultured Planctomycetales bacterium | reverse complement strand
GGAAGTAGATCACCATCAGCCACACCAGCGCCACCAGGCGCCGCTGGCCGACATCGCCCGCCGGACGCCGGCGCATAACTGCCTGCCAGGTCGCCCACAGCGCCAGGGCCATCACTGCCAGCGTGTAAGCCCCGCCGGCGAGGGTTTCGAGCAGCTTGCCGTGCCCCGGGGCGTGCGGCACCAGGCTCCAGGTGCGCAGCAGCTTGCGGCCGGCCAGGCGCAGAATGCGACCCGGATCGTGCCGTATCTGCTCCAGCGCCAGCTCGCGCAGCGCCCGGTCGGCCTCGACCTCGCCCATCTTGCTCAGCGTCGGCAACAGCTCGAAGACCGCCTGGTTGCTGCTGCCGTCGGCCAGGGGCCCCACGGCGTCGTACAGGCTGGCGCCGCCGTTGGTGCTCAGCCACGCCGGCGCGCCGATCACTTCGTCGTTGCGCAACGCCCACGGCATCAGGCCGGCCATCATCACCGTGGCATACAGCACCAGCCGCCGGGCGGCCGCCCGGCGATCCGGGTCGAGCAGCCACAACACCGCCCACAGCAGCACCACCCACCCGGCCGCCGACGGCCGCGTCATCACGCACGCCAGCGACAGGCCGGCCACGCCCACGGCGGCGAAGCGTTCGCCGGCGCCGCGCCGGCTCAGCAGCGCCCACGCGCAGCTCACCAGCGCAGCCGCTTCGAGCGTGAACAACGTTTCGGTCAGCAGCAGGTTGGCAAAGAAGATGCCGTAGGGATCGAGCGCCGCCAGCATCCCGCCGACCCAGGCCGCCCGCCGGCCGGCGGCCCGTCCGGCCAGACGCGCCACCAGGCCGGCGGCCAGCGCCCCCAGCAGGGCCTGCGCGAGCCGGGCCGCCAGGATCCCCTTCTGGCCCAGGTGTGCGAAGAGCGCCAGCAGCAGCGGATAGAGCGGCATGCGCGCCGCGTACCGGCCGTCGTCGCTGACCAGCGTGCCGTCCTGCACCAGATGGCGGGCCAGTTGCCAGTGCAGCTCTTCGTCGGGAAACTCGAGCGCCGCGCCGTGTTGCAGCCAGCTCCAGCCCACCCAGCCGGCCCGGGCCGCCAGGGCCACCAGCACCACCACCCACACGATCCTGCCGACCCGCCCGGTCACGATCGCCCCACCGTCCGGCCCGGACTGTTGAACACCACGTGCAACGCCCGGCGACTCTCCGGCCCCAGCTTGACCCGCTCGTCGATGCGCAGCGGCATCACCCATATGACCCCCTGCTGGTCGCACAGCAGCCCGGTCCGACGGCGCTGCTCAGGCGTGATCTTCTCGTCGATGAAGAAGTCGCTCAGGCTCTTGCTGCCCGAGACCCCCAGCGGCTGAAAACGGTCACCCGGTTTGCGACCCCGCACCAGCAGCGGCGGCGCGATGCGCTCGTAGTCCAGCCACTGCTCGTGCGGCCGGGACTGGTCGCGCAAGCGGGCGATCTGCTGCGGCTCGACCTCGCAGATCTCCACCACCAGCTCGCCGCCCAGGTGCGGCAATGGCGTCGTCCCGGGACACTTGACGAAAACCACCGGCAGCTCGACGGCGTCCTCAACCTCGCCGCGCAGCCGGAATTCGAGCCGGTCGTAGACCTTGCGCACCAGCACCCCGCCGGGCAGGTGCAGCTCTTTGCCGCTGGCCTTCTCGGCCGCCAGCCGCAGCACCGCCTCGACGTGCGAGAAGCTCAGGTCGTGCTCGCCGGTCGGCAGCAGCGAGACCGCGCGGCGGATCACCTCGGCCTGGATGATGCGTTGCTTGGAAAGCAGGGCGTGCACATTGAGCACCGTGCGGCCCGGCTCGTCGCTGACCAGCAGCGATTCGAAGGTCCGCGCCGCTGCGTCGTGCAGGTAGGTCTCCAGCCAGCGGGCCTGTTCGCCGAGCCGCAGCAGCGCCTCGGTGACGTTGGGATTGAGCTGTTCGCGCAACATCGGCAGCAGCACGTTGCGGATGCGCCCCCGCGTGAACTGCGTGCCGTCGTTGCTGCTGTCGGCCCGCGTCTTCAGGCCCCGCTCGCGGCACACCGCGTAGATCGTCGCCCGGCGCTCGGCCAGCAGCGGCCGTACCAGCCTTATACGGCTGGCAGGAGAGATGTCGCGCACCGGCCGCATGCCGGCCAGACCGCGAATCCCCGTGCCGCGACAGATGCGATGCAGGATCGTCTCGGCGTTGTCGTCGGCGTGATGAGCCACCGCCACGTAGTGCGAGTCGGTCTTCAAGGCCACCCGCTCGAAAAAGGCGTAGCGCTGGCGGCGCGCCACCTCCTCGGTGCTGCCGCCCTCGCTGGCCACCAGGGCCGCTACGTCTACGCGCTCACGGAACACCTCCAGCCCCAGCTCCTGAGCCATCTGGCGCACGAACCGGGCGTCAGCGTCGGCCTCGGCCCCGCGCAGGCCGTGGTGCAGGTGGGCCACGTGCAGTTTCCAGCCCAGGTCGCGCTGCTGGCTCAGCGCCAGCAACACGTGCAGCAGCACGGTCGAGTCCGGCCCGCCGCTGACACCGACTACCCACCGCTGCCCGGCGCAGAGCATCTGGTGCTGGGCCAGGAAGTCGGCGACCCGATCCAGCAGCGGCTGCCATTGTGCGCGTGTGTCCATCGCGACTCCGTCATCGACCACCCGACGCCCCGGTACCGTGATTATACGGCCAGTCCGCTACTGCCAAACGTGTAGGGTGGGCACCGCCCACCACAGACCTGCGCACGGCACCGGCGCGCCAGCCCGCGGGCGTTCACCGTTGCGCTCACGTCGCTGGCAGGTTGGTCATGACCGCCGGCTGGTCGGGCTGGGCGCTGCCGCAGGCGGGGGGTTGCCAGGGAGGTGCGCCGTCGGGCCAGCTCGGCGGGCGGCCGGCCAGGTGGCGGTCGAAGAACTCGGTGGTGATGCGGGCATACGACTCTGGATGCAGCACCACCGCCTGGTTGTGCCGGGCCTCGGGAGCCACCCACAGATACTTGGGCTGGGCGGCCAGGCAATAGAGCATGCGGCTCTGGGCCAGTGGCAGATAGGAGTCACGCTCGCCGTGAATAAAGAGCATGGCCCGCGGCGTCATGCGTTCGATCGCCTTGCGCACCGATGGGAAGCTGCAGCGGAACTCGCGCCGCGCGAAGGCCATCATGACCCACCGCAGGAAGCGCCAGAAGGCCGGGGGATGGTTCTCGTAAACCACGCGCACGCGGGCGAAAATGTAGGCCCAGCGTTTCATGAAATACTCTATGGTGGTGTCGGTGCTGAAGGCCCCGTCGGCCACGATCGCCACCACGTCCTCGTTTTCGGCGGCGGCCAGGATGCCGGCGCAGGCCCCGCGCGAGATGCCGAACAGCCCCACCCGCCTGTCGTAGCCATGCCGCTGAAGCCACTCGGCGACCCAGGCCAGGGCGCCGCGCATGTCGTAAAGCTCGCGTTCGGTGACCCATTGGCGCGGGGTATAGCCCGGTTCGCTGTCGGACTGGCCGTGGCCGCGGAAGTCGAACGCAAAGACGTCGTAGCCGGCCTCGTGCAACGGGCGGCAGTAGCGGGCGCAGGAGTACATGTCCGAGCAGAACTCGTGCGCGAAGATGATCATCCCGCGGCGCGGCACCTCGGGGTTGGCCCGTATCAGCACGCCGGCCAGACGCAGACCGTCATAGGCCGTCAGTGAGACCGGCTCGCCGACCAGCCGCGCGAAATCGAGCGGATTGCGGGCCAGCGGGGGCTTGGTGGTCCGCATGATGTTGAGCGAGATGCGGACGTACTTGAGCAGAACCAGGGCGGGGATGACCAGCAGCGTGACGATGGTGGTGCCGATGGCAACCAGCGCCCAGTTGCGCACCAGCGCGTCTATCAGCGACCAGGCCAGCACCGTCGTGGTTCCTCCATGAAAGCAGTGGGCCCGCGCGGCGGACCGCGGTGCCGATGATACCTGCCCCAAGACCTGCCGGAAATGGGCAAGGCGTAGACGACAAATGGAACAATCGCCAATCAACAACGTCATTTGGGGTTCTCGATGACCTGAGCACTTCGCGCGGGCAAGCGGCGCGCGTGCCGCTGCACTCCCCTCCCTTGCAGGGAAAGGCCGGGGGAGCGTCGCGGCCGCGGATGAAGAAGGGCCAGTGCGCGGCACGGCCGTGTCGGCCGTGGGCGCGGATTGGCGGTGGCACGCGTGCTGCCAGGCCCCCCTCCCTGTCAGGGAGGGGCGTGGGGGAGGGTCGAGCTGTCGGATGCGGCAATGGCCGCGACTCGAGCGAGGCTTCGAATGAAGAGTGGCGAATGCCGAATGGCGAATTGCACGTGGGGAAAGCCAGACGGCGATCCGCCGGCGGTTCGCATCCGCCGGCTTCGACCCCCCTGTAAGTCCCCCCTGGAAGGGGGGACGGTCAGCACTCGTGGTGGGCAGTGCCCACCCTGCGGCTTCCAGGCGCCTTTGGCGTTTCCTCTTGGCGTCCTCGGCGGTGTCGCTGCCCGAGTTCCCATCCGCGTTATCATGTCGGCCATGCCCCGGCTGATCGACCGCATCATGGCCCGGCTGGCGTACTGGCACGCGCGGCGCGTCTATCACCGCTTCTGCGACGCGCTGCACGACGTGCAGGTCGTCCAGCAGCGCACGCTGCGGCGCGTGCTGGTCAACGTGGCCCGCAGCGACTACGGCCGCGCTCACCGGCTCGAGCGCGTGCGCACCCCGGACGACCTGCGCCGCGCCGCGCCGCTGGTCACCTATGACGACCTCGCCGGCCACATCGAACAGATGTGCCGCGGCCACAGCGCCGCCCTGCTCTCACCCGGCCAGCAGGTGCACATGTTCGCCACCAGCAGCGGCACCACCGCCCGGCGCAAGCTCATCCCGGTCACCAGCGAGTTCATCCGGCAATACCGCCGTGGCTGGAACACTTTCGGCCTGAAGATGCTCAGCGACCACCCGGAGGCGATCCTGCGCCCCATCCTCCAGGGCAGCGGCCGCTACGACGAATACCGCACCTCCGCCGGCATCCCCTGCGGCGCCATCACCGGCCTGCTGGCCCGGTCGCAGAAACGCATCGTGCGGCGCTACTATGTCGGTCCGCCGGCGCTGGCCGAAATACCCGACCCCACGGCCAAGTACTACGTGCTCATGCGTCTGGGCGTCGTGGCGGACGTGGCCTTCGCCATCACCGCCAACCCCGCCACGCTGATCCGCATGGCCCAGACCGCCGACCAGCACGCCGAGACCCTGATCCGCGACGTGCACGACGGCACCATCGACCCCGCCATACTGCCCGACACAGCGCTGCGGGCCGCGCTGGGCTCCCACTTGCGCGCCGATCCGGCCCGGGCCGGGGAGCTCGCCGAGTTGCGCCGCCGATCCGGCCACCTGCGGCCGGCCGACTACTGGCGCCTTTCGTTCGTGGCCTGCTGGACGGGGGGCAGCCTGGGGCACTACCTCGATCGCTTGCGCGACTGGTGGGGCAGGCTGCCGGTGCGCGACATCGGCCTGCTGGCCAGCGAAGGGCGCGTCACCATCCCGCTCGAAGACGACACGCCCGCCGGCGCGTTGGACGTGCAGGCGGCGCTGTTCGAGTTCATCCCGCTCGAGCACTGGCACACGCCGCAGCCCGAGACGCTCCTGGCTCACGAGCTGGATGTCGGCGGCAAGTACGTAGTGGTGCTCAGCAACGACGCCGGTCTGGTGCGCTACCGGCTCGACGACGTGGTGCGCTGCGTGGGCCACGTGGGGCGGGCACCGCTGCTCGAGTTCCTGCACCGCGCCGGGCGCGTCTCGTCGCAGGCCGGCGAGAAGCTGACCGAAAACCAGCTCGTGGGTGCGGTCAAGGAAGTTCAGCGAGAATTGAATCTGCCCGAATTCGACTTCCTCGCCGTGCCGCGCTGGGCGGATCCTCCATTTTACCAGGTTTACCACACCGCCGCCGAGCCGGCCGATTTCGCCCGGCGGCTCGACGCGGCCCTGCGCCGGCAGAACGAGGAGTACGACTCGCGCCGCAAATCGTTGCGGTTGGATATGTTACGAACATCGGCGGTGGACGGAGAGCTTTTTGCCCGGCTCGATCAGCTCCTCATCGCCCGCCGCGGCTCAACCGCCGAGCAGTACAAGCGTCCCTGCCTGCTGACCGAGCACGACGAGTCGGCCGCCTTGCTGGAACCGCTGCTGGCAACGGCGGATAGGGCCGATTGACACATCCTGCCCAACCGATTGCCCCAGATTTTTGCCTATTTCCACAAGGCGTAACCCACCGATTGTCACAGACTTATCCGCTCACATGTTAAGATAGATAAGATTTTACCGGCATTTCAGTGGAAATCCGGTAAAACATGGGTTATGGTTTACTTGTCGCACTTGATGAGTGGCCCGTCGGGTGCGGTCTCTTCATCACCGTTCGGCATCGGGTTTTCGACGCCCATTGGGAGTGGAGCCAAGAGGCCACGCGTTCATGGAGGAGCGCCTACCAAATGACCAGGACCAAGTCACGGAAGCGTAAGACAGACAAGATGCAGGCCTTGTGGCGCGAGTTTCGCAAAACCAGGTCCGTCGAGCTGCGTAACCGCCTCGTCGAACATTACTTACCGCTCGTCGACAAGGTGGCCGAGATCATGTCCCGTCGACTCTGGCCGCGGGTGAGCGCCGACGAGCTGGCCAGCGCCGGATACGACGGACTCATCGCCGCGGTCAGCTCTTACGACCCCGATCGCGGCGTCAAGTTCGAAACCTATTGCCGGCAACGCATCCTGGGCGCCATCCGCGACTGGCAACGCGAGATCGATCCCCTGGGCCGCTCCGGTCGCAGTTTCGAGCGCAAGCTCACCGCCGTCGAGGAACGCATCCAGGCCGAGCGCGGCGAGCCGGCAACCAATGACGAGCTGGCCCGCGAGATGGGCATGTCGGTGCAGAAGTTCCTCAAGATGAAACGCACCGTTACCGCGTCCCACTGCGTGCCCCTCGAAGCCCCCAGCGAACAACGCAACGAAAGCAGCGTACGTTCGCTCGTTCCCGTCGATCCCGGCCCCAGCCCCGTCCAGCACACCGAACGCGAACTGATCCGCGAATACATCACCCGCGGGCTGAAAGAACAGGACCGGTTGATCGTTACCCTCTACTATTACGAACGCCTCACAATGGCCGAAATCGGCGCCGTCATCGGCGTCAGCGAGTCGCGCGTCTGCCAGCGACACGCCGAAATCATGGAACAACTGCGCGCCCGCTTCGCCAACGTCAGCTTCGACCTGGTGGCCTGAGCAGCCACAGCGACGCGCTTTTGAGCAGTACCTCCTTTCCTCCCCTCCAAGCCCGGCGGCGCCGGACCGCCGGGCTTGTTTTGCGCCGGCCCCGGCGGCATACTCCCCCAACCATGAGCGAAGACCCGCCAACCGAGCTGCGCGTCGACGAGACTCTCGTCGGCCGGCGCGTGGTAAACCTGGCGCGCCCCGAATGGGGCAGCGGCACGGTGCTGCGCGTCCAGCCGGCCAGCTACGAAGGCCGCCCGGCGTGGCGCGTCTCGATTCAGTTCGCCACCGGACACCGCGCCCTGTTGTCGCCGCCGGCGCGGCTCGGCCCGGAGCGCCCCGAGCCACAGCGCGACGCCGGCTGGCTCGAACAGGCCGCCGGCCGCACACTCGACGATCGACTGCTGCGCCTGCCGGCGTCGGTGCTGGAAGTGCTCGGCACGCTCGAACAGCGCATCGCCGCAGCGATCGAGCTGTACCACTACGACGAGCAGCCCGAGAGCCTGCTGACGTGGGCCAGGCGCCAGGCCGGCGTGGCCGACCCGCTGAGCCACTGGAGCCGCGACGAGCTGCTGGTCGCCTTTCGTCGCTTCTGCGCCGAGCGCGACAGCCATCTGCGCGTCCTGCTGGCCAAGCTGCGTCAGCAGCAAGGCCCGGATGCGGTAGCGCGCATCGTCGACGCACTGCCCGAACCGCTGGCAGAACGCGTCCGCGCGGCGCTGGCCCGCCCCATCTGATTACCGGACATACCGGCGACAGGTCATTGTGTAACAACCCGTTACGTTTCCGCCCGGGGCAACTGCACGGCGCTGGCAGCGTTCGAGCACTTCAAAAATTTCACAAAAAATGCGCGGTCGGCGCTGCGGCGTGCTAGACTCAACAGTGGGTTGTTCGGGCGCAAAGAGCCACCGCTCTCAAACCAGCGCCATCTCAAGGATCAAGTCGGCCGGCCTGCCGTCTGTGACCGTCCGTGGTCGATTGTGATCGTCTGCGATCCGGCATGGCAGTCCCGGCCGACTGCAAACGACGAGGTGCAGATCGCATGACACGCTGCCTGCTGCCGGCCCTCATGGCCGGCCTGCTCTCCACCGCCACCACACTGGCCCAGTCCTGGACGTCCGGTCCGGCTTTTCCCGATCCCAACCAGCCGCGCGCCTACTGCGCCGGCGTGGTACATAACGGCGCCATCTACGCCATCGGCGGTCTGCCGTTGGGAACCACGGGCGGCAAGGACACGCCGGTACACTTCCTGCCGCCGGGCGGCGTAGCGTGGATCGCCGGAACCTACGCCGAGGGCCAGGTGGTGCGTCAGGGAGCTGGCGTTGACGACCTCGGTCGGCTGATCGTCTTCGGCGGCGTAGACGGCCGCAATCCGGAAGGCGATCCCGGTGCCGCATACGTCTATGACCCCAACGAGGGGCAGTATCAGGGCATTGCGGCGCGCGGCGCCGCCGCTCCGCTCGAGTACTTCGCGTGGGCCACTGACGATCAGGGACGCATCTACTCGCTGGGCGGCGGGCCGGGCGCGCTGGCCGATCCCAACCAGCCCAACAGTACATACTGCCAGCGCTACGTCGGCAGCATCGACACCTGGGAGCCGATCGCACCGCTGCCGGCCGCCCGGGCCGACGCGGCCGCCGTCAACGACGGCCGCGGCCACATCCTGCTTATCGGCGGCTTCGACACGCTGGCCACCACGCGGGTCGCGTCGGTCTTCCAGTACGACGTCGCCACCGACACCTGGTCGACGACCGCCGTCCCGGATCTGCCCGTGGCCCTCAGCGGCGCCCGGGCCGTGCTGGGCGCCGACGGGCGCGTGTACGTACTGGGCGGCGTCTCCGGTCCCGTTGGCGCCGGGACCACCGAGCAGCGCGTGTTCGTCCTCGACCGCGACGGCCTGGCCTGGAGCAGCGGGCCCGACATGGCCACACCGCGCTCGCACTTCGCCGCCGTGCTCGGCGACGATGATTACATCTGGGTCATGGGCGGCCTCAACGACGCCGGCGGCACCAGCCTGGTCGAACGCCTGTTCACGCCGACCTGTCCGACCATCACGCAGCCGCCGCAGCCGGCCGCCCCCTGGGCCGGCAGCGTGGCCGGCTTCACCGTCGCGGCTACCGGGACCGAGCCGTTCGGCTATCAGTGGCGCAAGGACGGCCTGCCGCTGGACGACGGCCCGACCGGCACCGGCAGCACGCTCTCCGGCACCGCCACCGCGACGCTGACGATCGTCAATCCCGGTGCCGCAGACGCCGGCTTTTATGACGTGATCGTCTCCAACGATTGCGGCGCTGCCACCAGCGCGGCGGCGCAGCTCACCATCCGCCAGACGCCCGCGATCCCGACGCGCTGGCAGGTGCAGAACCTCCATCCGGCCTGGGCCCTGAACGACTCGCGCGC
>CAZRSM010000480.1:0-8224 GCA_964602755.1 uncultured Planctomycetales bacterium | reverse complement strand
CCGCAGCGGCCGGCCGCAGAGCGCCAAGAGCCCCGGGAGCGGTCGCAGCCCGCCGACGAACAGAAGCCCGACGAGCACGACGAAGACGGCGCCCGGTCGTCCGACGAGGAGCAATCGTCTCAGCCGGCGGCGCAGGAACGTGAGCGGCGCCCGGAGCGCCAGCCCGGCGATACTGCGTCGCAGGAACGATCCGAGCCGAACCAGCAGCAGTCAGAGAGCCAGCAGAGCGAACAGGGGGACGACGCCACCAGCGCGCGCGGCGACGACCGGGCCGCGGAGGCGTCGCGGGACGAGGATGGCCAGTCGCCCCGCGAGCAGTCGCAGAATCAGCAGGCGCCCACTGAATCGGACGCCGAGGGGCAGCCCGCCGGCCAGCCGTCTTCGAGCGAAGACGACCAGCCCACCGGGACCGGGGCCGGCCAGCATCCCGAGACCGCAGCCGATCAGTCGGCCGAGGACAGTCCGCGCGCGTCGTCCAGCGACCAGACCGGCGGTGCGACGCCCGGTCAGAGGGAGTCGGGCGCCGGCGGCCAGGCAGGCAAACAGTCGGCCTCCGCGGGTAAGCAGAGCGACCCGCAGCATGCCGCCGAGCAGGCGCAGGCCAGCCAGCAGGGCGCCGGGCGGGAACAGCGCGGCCGGCAGCCCGGCGGTGGCGAACTGGAGAAAAGGTCAAGCCCGGCCCAGGAGCCGGACGCTCAGCAGCAAGCCGAGGCGGACGACGATGCCCGCGGGCTGCTGGAGGGCGGAGCCGGCCGCAACAACCCCGGTCAGGACCTCGAGCCGGAGGTGGTGGACGTCCTGGCGTTGCTGGCCCGGGCCGGCGAGCTGGACGAGGAGCTGCTGGCCGAGCTGGGTTGGCCGCCGGCGCGGCGTCAGGCGTTCCTGCGCGACCTGCAACGGCTCGAGCGGCTGGCTCGCAGGGTCAGTACCCGGCGGACGGAGCCAACGCGGTCGCGGGTGGAGTTGACCGGCGAGCGCGCCGTTCAGGCCGGCGGCGGGTTGTCGCCGGAGGTCGCGCTGGGGGTGGCGCCCGGCGGGCGGGGCGGCGACGGGTTGGAGAAGATCGCGCCGCCGGCCGAGCAGGAGATTTCGCCGGAGCTGCGGGCGGTTCTGGAAGCGTACTACGAGGCGCTGGCGCGGCAGCGCGAGCAGTCAGCCGACGAGCAGCGGTAGTCGGACGCGAGCCTGCCGGGGGGGGCTGTGGGGGCTGCCGGCAGGGTGGGCGGTGCGCGCCACCGAATGACGAATGCCGAATGGCGAATTGTCCGGCGGCGCGAACGGCACGGGCTTTCCGCGGGCGGTTCGCATTCGCCGGCTGCGACCCCCCTGTGGTCCCCCCTGGAAGGGGGGACGGTCAATTGCGCGTGCCGCGGAACTCCCCTCCCTTGTAGGGAGGGGCGCGGGGGAGGGTGGAGATTCCGAAGACGAAGCGACGTCATGGCGCCGATCGGTTTCGAATGAAAAATGCCGAATGGCGAATTGTCCGGCGGCCCGAACGGCACGGGCTTTCCGCGGGCGGTTCGCATTCGCCGGCTCTGACCCCCCTGTAAGTCCCCCCTGGAAGGGGGGGACGGTCGGCGGCGCCGCCGCTGGGCTTTCTGCGCTCACCGCACGGCTTTTCACCGCCGGCTCGCGTTCGCTGGCTCCGACCCCCCTGTGAGTCCCTCCTGGAAGGGGGGACGGTCGGCGGCGCCTGAGGTGACCGCTTGCAGGGCAGCCTCCTGCGGCCGTGGCGGTTGCGTGGCGCGGGCCTGTTCGACGATGCGCTGCCAGTGTTTCTCGTTGAAGATGCAGCCCGGGTCGGGGCCGTTCAGCTCGCCGTAGTAGGCATCGGCCCGTGCCCGGCAGCCGCCACAGTAGTTCTTGAACGTGCACACTTCGCAGTGGCCGCTGCGCCAGTCGCGGTCGCAGAGCACTTCCCAGAACTCGTTGCGGCGGAAGATGTCGACGAATCGCCGCTGGCGGATGTTGCCCAGCAGCCGGTGCGGCAGATACACGCAGGGCGTGATGTCGCCGTTGGGTTCGATGCAGATGTACGTCCGCCCGGCCCCGCAGCCGCCCAGATATTTGGCCACCACGCGGGCCTTGACGCCTCCTCCCGCGCCGGCGTGCGAACACGATTGCAACCCTTCTGCCGGGGCATGGGCCATGCAGACGCGACCGAGCTGCGGCGCGGTCGAGATGACGCCGATACGGCCCGACTGCATCCATTCGTTGAGCGTGTTGAGCAGTTTCTCGCGCTGGCGCGGGCTGAGGTCCTGGCCGGCCATCTCCAGGCCGCGACCGACCGGAATGAAGTTGAAATGCGCCAGACAACTGGCCCCCATCTCGCACGCGAAGCGCAGCATGTCTTCGACTTCGTCGTAGTTGCCCTGGTGCACGCACATGGCGATGCCCAGCCGCAGCCCCTCCTGGGCCACCACGCATTTCATCCCCCGTACCGTGCGCTGCCACATGCCGGGCTGACCGCGGAAAGCGTCGTGCTTCTCGGGATGCACCGAGTCGAGCGATATCTCGACGTAGCGCACGCCGGCCTCGGCCAGCTCACTGGCCAGTCTCGGCGTCATGGTGGTGCCGTTGGTGGCAATGGTGGTGTGGATGCCGTACTGCTGGCACCGCCGCAGGACCGGCAGCAGATCGCGGCTCACCGTGGGCTCGCCGCCGGCGAAGGCGATCATGGGGATGTACTGTTCGGCCATCTGGTCGACCAAGTCGAGCTTCTCTTCCAGCGTCAGCTCGTCGCTCAGGCCGTTGTGCGGGCCGGAATCCTGGTAGCAGTGGCGGCATTGCAGGTTGCAGCGGTTGGTGAAGTTCCACACCGAGAACAGCGGACCGCTGAAGCGCTGCGGGATGGTCAGGCCGAACTCGGCCACGCTGCGGGCCGTCACCACCAGGCCGCGCAGCGTGCTGACGTGCTCGGCTACGCGCTTGCGAAACACCTCGGGCGCCACGCCGCCGCGCATCCTGTCGATGAACGCGTGCAGCGGCCAGTACTTGAGCCGCTGCCAGAAGGGCGCGGCCGGGTTGCGATACGACTCGATCACCTCTTCGAGCATGGTCTTGCCGCTGCGTCGGCGGCGCGAGATGTAGCCCAGCAGCCAGCGCATCGGCCGCCGGCCGAGAATGTCCTCCAGCGGGTGGTGGAACTCGATATCGACCGTCTGGCGCACGCCGGCGGCCGCGGCCCTGCGGCGCAGCGACTCGGCCCGCCGGGCCACTTCGGCCGACGTCACGTAGCCGTCGTCGGCCCGCTGGGGGGACTTGTCGGGATTGTCGCTGCGGGGAAAGTCGTGGAGATACTGCTTGTCGATCCGGGCCGCGGTGGTGTGCTGGCGCGCTTCCGTGCGGCTGTCGTAACGGCCCGGTTCGTCGAGC
Organism: uncultured Planctomycetales bacterium; assembly: GCA_964602755.1. Lineage (GTDB taxonomy): Bacteria > Planctomycetota > Phycisphaerae > UBA1845 > Fen-1342 > JALSRY01. The sequence goes on along the minus strand of CAZRSM010000480.1, from coordinate 4,849 downwards.
ACCGGCAGCGGTCGTGAGTCGGCCATCGGGCGTATCCTCCGTGTGCGTCGATGCCGCAGCGCCGTAACGTCGCGCTGACTTGCCGCAATCTTAGCGGCAACCGCTCATCTGGCGAGCGAAAAACGCCGCCGGTTCGTGCGGCCGCGCTCCGGTGCTGCGCTGTCCCGCCGCTCCCCTTCTGTAGTGCTTCTGTGCTCCCGCCGGGGCCGGTCCGGCGGCGTGGCTCGCCAGCCGGCCGGTTCAGGGCTGGGGCGTGTGGTTCTGCTGCTGGCTTCGCTGCCGGTCGCGCTGCTGGCAGAACTTCCTGTACGCCTCGGGCACCGGCAGCACGCGCAGGCCTTCATCGATCAGGTCGGGCCGCAGCATGCGCACGCGATAGGCGAAGACCTCGCGCTGCTCGGGCGTGAGCATCTCGAGCAGTCGGCCGTACATGTAGTTGACCAGCTCGGCCTTCTTCTTCTCCGACGGACGCAGGATCGGGCCGAGCTTTTCGCGCGTGGCCTTGTAGATCTCCAGCAGTTGCTTGTTCTGCTCGGCGCTGAGGTCCAGTTCGCGCGCGATGCGGTACATGTCGCCGGGGCTGACGCCGCCGCCGGGGTAGCGCTTCAGCCGGCGCTGCGCCGCCTCGAGCTTGCGTTTCTGGCGGTCGGTGAGCACTTCTTCGAGCTGCTTGAGGATGGTGGTTTCGGGCAAGGGGTCTTCGTTGAGCTTGCGCAGCTCCTTGATGGCGAGCTGGGCCTTGGCATCGTCGCCGGCCGCGTCGGCCTGGGCCCAGGCCCGCCACAAGGCCCGCACCTTTCCCGCCGCCCGCTCGTTGGCCGGCGTATAGGCCGCCCTGATGATCTGTTCCGCGGCCTTGGCCTGCTCTTCGGTCAGATCGAGCTGGCGCAGCAGGTAGCGCACCCGCAGCTCACCCAGCAGCGGACGATTGTGACCCACCGCTTCTCGTGGCAACTCGTCTGCCGCCCAGGCCGCGCCCGCCAGGATGACTGCACAACACAAGCCGACTGTCGTCCGCCTCATGGCAAACTCCCGCAGATTGGCACTTACTTGTGGTTGTCCCTGTCGTTGTCGGCTTCAGCCGCCGGCTTCTGGTGGCCGTCGCTTTCGGCCGCGGCCGGCTTGTGTTTCCCGCCGTGGCCGTGGCGGCGCTCCTTGGGCAGGCGGGCCCGCAGATCGCCGATCAGGTCGCTGCGCAGCCGCAGGATCTGCAGGTCGAACTGGTCGAGCTGCTCAGGGGTGAGCAGTTCGCGCACCGAGTAGATCAGGCTGTTGATCATCTGATAGCGCACGCCATCGGTGATCTGGCGGCGTTTGCGCAGCTCGGCGCGCATCTTCCTGGCCAGGTCGTCAAGCTTGGCCCGCTGCTGCTGGTCGAGGTCCAGCTCGCGCGCGGCCCGGAAGATGTCGATCGGACGGATGGCGCCGCTGGGATTGGCCTTGAGCCGCTCCTGGGCACGCTTGAGCAGCTCTTTCTGCTTCTCGGTCAGCACCGTCTCCATGTTCATCAGGAACTCGCGGTCGCGGTCCGCCCGGCGGGCCAGGTCGCGCAGCTCCTGGGCCAGCTCCTGCTCACGCTTCTTGTCGCCGGCGGCGCGGGCCTTCTCGATCTCGGCCACGATGGCGTGGACCTCGGCCAGCGAAATGCCCGGATCGCCGCTGTTGTAGATGCTGTCGAGCAGCTCACGGGCATATCTGCGCTGCTTGATATCCAGGTCCAACTGGCGCAGCAGGTAGCGCATCCTGGCATCTCCCAGCAGCTTTTGCTTCTGGCTGATGGCGGCCATCGACACGAACGGGCGCAGCTTGCCGGGCTGGCTGGCCGCCGGCTGCGTGTGCAACGCGTGGGGATGTTCCCCGGCCGGCTGCCCCCAGGCGGTCCCGACCGCGGCCACGATCATCGACAATCCGACAAAGTGGTAACGCACGTCACTTCTCCTTGATCCTGACGGCCCCTCGGTGCCTCTCGTCCCGGGCCGGGAGGGCCCGCGACGCCCAGCGACAAGGCGCGATTGTATACAACCCGGCGGGCGGCCGACAGTTGCCGCCGCGCCGATTCATACCCCCGGCCCCAACCCGAGGATGCAGTCGAACAGCCGTCCGCCCAGCCACCGGGCCACCATCCGATCCTTGAGCACCGCCACACGCACCGCGTCACACGCCAGGCGTGCCCGATAATTGCTCTCCAGGGCCCGCCCCATGCCGACCAGCACCAGCAGGTCGGCGTCGGCCAGATGCGCCACGCAGTCCGGGGCCAGGTGCGCCAAGTCTATCAGCGGCGTATGGTTGCCGGTCGAGATCACCTCCACCCGCCGCTCGCGAACCAGCCGGCCGAGCGTTTCATCGGCACGCCCGGCCTGCTCCAGCAGATCGGCCGCTTCGCGCACCGTCACATCGTTGAGCGCCGGCCGTTCGTTGGCGGCCAATGTCACCCGGGCCCCGCGCAGAGCGCACCAGCGCGCCAGCCCCAGGCATCCCAGACAGAAGTCCGGCCCCGCGTTGTCGACGAAGATCGCCACATGCTCATAGCCGCCGCCATCGCGCCAGCGCTCGGCCCACCTGTCCACGTCGTCCACCAGCCACGGCCGCGGCGGCAGAGCCGACCGAATACGCTCGAAATCGGCCCCGGCCTGCTGATAACATGCTGCCGCGGCCGCCGCCCCCAGGTCGAACATGTTGCCGGCCAGCAGCCCCTGGCAGACCAGCTCCAGCCGCCGCGACGCGGGCGCCTGGTCGATCTCGGAGAACCACTTCGGCAACAGCGCCAGAGCGGCCTGGTTGGCGCGGCGTTTTTCCGCTGCGAACGGGTCGAGCACTCCGCAGGAGCGCAGCAGCTCGTCGCGGGCCGCGTCGAGCGTCAGGATGTCGATGCGTTCGAAGTGCTCGGGGCATTCGCCGAAGCGGCGCATCGTCGCCACGTAGCGCTCGCGCAGCTCTGCGAGGCGCTGGGGCGCCAGGTCGGGATAGCTGGCGGCGATCGAGCGCATCAGGCTCTCGGCGTGGTTGACGAACACGCCGACCCAGTAGTCCAGCCACCGTCGATCGGCCTTGAGATCCCATTCGCAAGGCTGGTACCGGTCAGCATCGATCAACTGGGGCAGTGCTGGCAAGACGGTCCTTTCTGCATATCCGTCAGGCTGCGCCGACGGGGCGCACGCTGCGCGATTCTCATTACAATTGGCACCCATGTGCACCAGACCAAGTCATGTCAGCGTATCAGCGTGGCTGGCCGAGTGCCACCGGCCGGCGCTGCTTTCGCACCAGCGGCCCGACGGCGACAGCCTGGGGGCCATGCTGGCCCTCAAGCTGCTTCTGGCCCAGCGCGGCATCGAGCCTCGCCCCCTGCTGTTCGACCCGGTGCCGCAACGCTACGCCTGCCTGGCCGACGACCTGGACGCCCGCTTGTGGGACCAGGCCACCGGCGACGAGCTGGCCGACTGCGACAGCGTCATCATCGTTGACACCTGCGCGCTCGCACAGTTGGCGCCGGCGGCCGATTGGCTGGCCCAGGCCCCCCGCACCCTGGTGATCGACCACCACGCCACGCGCGATGCCATCGCCACGCGCCGCGGCGATCTGCGCGTGATCGACGCCGACGCTTCGGCCACCTGCCTGCTGATCGCCGAGTGGGCCGTCGACCAGCGGCTGGAGATCTCGCCGCGCACCGCCACCGCCCTGTTCGTGGGCATCGCGACCGACTGCGGCTGGTTTCGTTTCTCGAACACCGACGCGCGGACGCTGCGCGTTTCGGCCGAGCTGATCGAGGCCGGGGCCGTCCCGGCCGAGCTCTACAGCGCCCTGTTCGAGCGCGACAAGCCGGCCCGGCTGCGGCTGATCGCGCGCATGCTGGGCAGCCTGGAGATCAAGGCCAACGGCCGCCTGGCGGTGATGTATCTGCGGCAGTCCGACTTCGCCGCCGCCGGCGCCGACGCCCAGATGGCCGCCGATCTGGTCAACGAAGCCGCCCGGCTAGGCGACACCGAGGCCACGCTGCTGTTCACCGAGCAGGCCGACGGCAGCATCCGCGTCAACCTGCGCAGCAAACGCTGCCTCGACGTGGCGGCTCTGGCCCGCGAGTTCGGCGGCGGCGGACACGCCCGCGCCGCCGGCGCCCAGTTGACCGGCGACTGGGACACCGCGGTTACCGCCGTCGTGCGACGTACACAGGAGCTGCTGGAAGAGCTGTAAGATCGTCCGCAGCGCCTTGCGCCGACACCGCCCAGGACCGTTCCCCCTCTCAGGGGGGACTTGCAGGGGGGTCAGAGCCAGCGAACACGTGCTGCCCACCGCGAACACGGCACGACAACGCCTGCCGAGGCCGCCAAGGGCGCCAAGGACCATAGCGTGGCCATTGCCTGCCACGAATGCGGTGAGCGCCCGGTGCGCCCGTCCCCCCTTCCAGGGGGGACTTACAGGGGGGTCAGCGCCTCCGCCCACGAACCGCCTGCGGAAAGCTGCGCCTTCGTGCCTCCCCCTCAATCCCTCAATCCCTGCTCCCTCAATCCCTCTCCCTCCGTCCCTTCGTCCCTGCGTCCCTGAGTCCCTTTCCTGCCAACCGTCCCCCCTCTCAGGGGGGACCTACAGGGGGGTCGAAGCCGGCGAATACGAGCCGCCACCGGATAGCCGGACCGTCGTCGCATGACAGCGATTTATCACTTCCCACTTATCATCTTGCATTCGCAATCTCGACCCTCCCCCGCGCCCCTCCCTGAAAGGGAGGGGAGCTCGGCGGCACGCGCGCCGGCGGCGGATGGTCGCGCCGCCGGCGGCTACAGGCGGGCGGCCCGGCGGGCATTGTTATCGGCTGTTGGCCGACAATCGGCCCGGGGCGGAAAACCGACCGGCAACG
>CAZRSM010000479.1:0-2806 GCA_964602755.1 uncultured Planctomycetales bacterium | reverse complement strand
GTTCAGATACGCCCGCAACCTGGCAGCCGGCCACGGATTGCGCTACAACCTGCTGGCCGAGGTGCCGGTCGAGGGCTACAGCAACTTCCTGTGGGTGCTGCTGTGTGCGGCGCTGGAGAAGGTCGGGCTGGAGGTGACCTTCTGGCCGCTGGTGGTGTCGGTGATCTGCGGCGTGGTGCTGCTGTGCCTGCTGTGGCGCACGCTGCGCCGCGACCTGGAACTGACCGCGCCGGCGGCCTGGCTGGCGACGGTCCTGCTGGCGACCTTCCCACCCTTTGCGCTGTGGTCCACCAGCGGCCTGGCCACGGTGCCGTTCGCCCTGTGCGTGTTTCTCACCTTCCAGCGGCTGGTGCTGCGCAAAGACGGCCCCGATCCGTGGGGCGGCGCGCTGGCGGGTGTGGCGCTGTGCCTGATCCGGCTCGAAGGCGTGGGCTGGTTCGCGGTGATCGTGCTGCTGGCGCTGCTGCGCGTGTGGCGCCAGCGCCGCGGCTGGCGGCCGGTGCTGCTGTGCGCGGTGCTGGTGCTGGTGGTCTACGGCGTGTACTTCGCGTGGCGCTACCACTACTACGGCCTGCCGCTGCCCAACACGGCCTACGCCAAGGGGCAGCTCGACGCGCAGCGCCTGCGGCGCGGGCTGAACTACGTGGTCTCCTTCGGGCTGACGTTCGTCGGCACGGCGCTGCTGTTGCCGGCTCTGGCAGCGGGCCTGCGACGCCGCCGGGGGACCCGCGGCCTGGCGACGGCGGCCCTGGCCCTGGGCTTTCCCGTCTATGCCGTGCTGGTCACCGGTGACTTCATGCCCATGGGACGCTTCCTGGTCGCGGGGCTGGCGCCGGCGGCGGTGCTGGTGGGGTGGCTGCTGGACGATCTGCTGCGCGGCGGTGCGGGTCGGCGGGTGCTGGCAGGGTTGCTGGCGACGGCCGGGGTGGTGCTGGGACTGCTGCCGGCCTGGAACATACACATCGTGCCGCGCGACATCCGCGAGCGGCTGAGGTTTCGCTTCAATATCCAGCGCTACGAGAGCGAGTTCGAGCAGTGGCGCACGCAGGCGCGCAACGCCGCCCGCTGGGGACGCCGCGGACTGGCCCTGCGCTACTTCGCCCGGCAGCGCGGCCTGGACCACCCGCGCCCGACCTACGTGGTGGGGGCCATCGGGGCGGTGGGTTACTACTGTGATTTCGACATCCTCGACAAGAACGGGCTGGTGACGCCCGAGGTGGCCCGGCGGTCGGTGGCGGCGGACGAACCGCTGCGCTCACCGGGACACGACAAGCACGTCGAGCGCGATTTCTTCATCCCCTGGCGGCCGACGGTGCTCGATGCGCAGTTGCTCGAAGCCACGACGCCGGCGGCCGCGGCCGAGATGTGCGTCCGGCAGGCCCGCGTCCTGCGGCAAAAAGGGCTTTCGCGCCAGTACGTGGTGGACTGCCTGCGCGTGCCGGCGCAAGAGCTGACGCTGCCCTACGGGCCGCCGCCGCGGGGCGATGCCTTTCTGATCACCTGGCGCCTGATCGGCGACGACCAGACGCCGCAGCGGGCGTGGAGCACGTACCGGGCGATGCTGCGCGAGCTGCGGGGCGACTGACCGGCGTCAACCCGAACGAAGGCGAGTCGCGGACGACCGGCCGCCCGGATGCAGTCCGGGCGAGTGAACGATGCAGGGTCGGCGCGCAGAGGCGGGCGCCGGGCCACGCACCCGACGCCCTTGGTGCCCCCGCCCTGCTTGCTGGCTGCTAGCGCCGCACGCGGATCACCAGTGAGCGGGCCCGGGCGCGGCCGTGGTGCCGGGCGCGGCTGATGACGGTGACGTCGGCGCGCGAGTGGCGATAGCGGCGGCTGAGGCTGATCCCGCGGCCGTTGGAGACCGCCCGGGCGCGGAAGCCGGCGTCGCTGACGGCGCGCACGCCGCTGTGCGCCCGCCCGAAGCGGGCGTTGGAGTACGCGTCGCTGACGCTGACGGCCCGGCCGCCGAGGTAGCCGCGGCTCACGGCGCGGCTGTCGCTGCGGGCCACGCCGAACTCGGAGAGCGCGGTCGATTGCGAGCGGCTGATGGCCCGGCCGCGGTAGACCCCGTCGGCCAGGGCGTCGCTGTTGCTGACCGCCAGGCCGCCGGCGGTGGCGGCGATGGACTCGCTGTCGGCCAGGGCGCCGCCGCCATAGAGGCCGCGGGCCTGGGCGTTGGCGTTGCTGAGCGCCAGGCCGCGGTCGGCCATGGCCACCGAGCGACTCTCGGCCAGCCCGCGTCCCCAGCCGGCGGCACGGCTGTTCGAGACCGCCCGGCCGCCGCGAGTGGCCGCGGCGATGGAAGTCGCGCGAGCGTTGCCGAGTGCAACGGCGTTGGCGCTGGCGCTGCCGCCGTTGGTGGCGATCGCGATGGCGGTGCCCTCGCCGGCCCACGCGGCGGCGGTTCCTGCCAGGCTCATGACGGCGAGTATTCGCATAACATTGTGTCGTTTCATGGCTTAGCCTCCTTGTCGCTGGGGCGGGCGGGGCCGCAGGGTGGCTCACACCGGCTGCAGATTCCCTGACGGCCGAGGCGGGGGGATTATTCACGAATCGGCGGTCGCGAAGCGGCGCGCGTGCCGGGCAACTCCCCTCCCAGGGCACAGGTATCTGCACATTTGATCTGGATTGGCGTAAGGTTGCCTGGATGGGAGATATCTACCGCCGATGGAGCGGCGCGAGCAGGCGCGGTACTGGTTGCTGGTCAAGGCGCACATGCGGACGAGGACACGCACGTCTGCGGGGCCGTCGGTGGGCTCGCCGGGGCTGAGCGGCTTCGCGGCCGCGCAGGCGTTGTGGCGGT
>CAZRSM010000478.1:0-2344 GCA_964602755.1 uncultured Planctomycetales bacterium | reverse complement strand
GGAGCCGAGCGGCTGTTGGCGGATCCCGTGGAGGCCGTGGCGTTCCGCGCTCGATCACTCTGTAGCGGGCCAGGCCGACCACGTGGAACGCGCCGTTTTTCTCGCAGAACCGCAGCAACTTCCAGCGCGCGAAGCTCGAGTCGGCCCGCAGCACGAACCGCATCTTCGGCCAGTGGCCCGACACAAACACGCGACCGGCTTCCTGAGCCGGACGTTTTCGCTCCTTGGGTCACACGGCATCGGCGACCTTCGTTCCGCCATGCTGGTTGCGCCGGCGGTGGAAGCTGGCCTCGGCGACCTCAGGCTTCCGGCAGAGCCGGGCGATCGTGGCCTCTGCCATCGCCCGGTCGGAGACTCTCATCACGCGTGGATCAGTTCTTGGAGAGCGGGCCACTCCCGCTTTCAAGGCCTTGGCCGGCGCCCGTCTTTTCCGGAGCGTGGCGGCTCGTGGCGATGGTGTATCCGTTGCAGTCGCTCGCGGGCTACGTCTAGCGCGGCCCGGGCGCGGGGGTCGTTCACCTGGGGACGCAGGCGGTTTGCGCACTTCAGCAGACGCGGAGAACTCCGCGGCGCCAGGGCCGCAGCCGCATGCGCCCAGACCGTGGTCAGGCTCGCTCGCTTGACTGCCAGATCACTTAGCTCGACCAGTTCGCGCTCCAGCGCGGCCAGCACGTCCGCGGAGGTGTGGCGGCTGGCGGCCACGCGTCGGAAACAGCGCAGCACGTTCCTCCAGGCGTCCGCCTGCGCCCGTGGAGCCTGTATCGCCCGGCACAGCTCCACCACCCGGCGGACGCGCTCGGCATCGCCGCGTTCCCGCACGAGCTTGCGCAGCTCGGACCGCAGGGTGCTCAGAGATGGCGCTTCCGCCGCCGCGCCGGCGGGCCCGTCGCCGCGAAGTTCGCCGGTCATGGTCTCCCACTCCTGGCGTTCAGCCCAGCCCAGCAACGTATCCCGGGTCTGGCCGATCGACTGCGTATACAGCTGGTGTATGGCTGCCCAGTCCTCGGAGGACTCGGGGATACCGAGCAGCCGGCATACCCCCTCGGCGGTCGCAGCCATCTGCTGCTCGGCCAACTGCAACAGCGCCAGCGGGTCCATCCCGCTCGCGGCGACCTCCGGAGCGTCGTGTGCCCGGAAGAAACCGATATCGGCGTGAGCCAGCGCCAACGTGGCATCCCACACTACGTCCTTGACCTCTGCCTCGGCGCCCTCCCCGATGGCTACCAGCGCCTGCACGAACGAACTGCCCCGGTAGAAATCCTGGGCGATTTGCATCCCGCCGCCGTGCCAGTAGCGCACGAGGCCTTCCCGCAGTGCCCGCCTGCCGTCGGCGTCGAATCCGCCGGCGGTATGGCTGATCGCTGTCAACACCAGCCACTGGTTATAGTAGTTCAGTCCAGGCTCCCCACAATCTTCCCACAGCAGTGCGACCAGTCGCCGGGCAGCCTGGGCGTCCGAACCGCCCGGCCAGCGCTGCTCGTTCAGCAGTCGGGCCTCCACCACATCCCAATCACATTCCACATACGCGTCGGCAACCGGTACGATCGCAAACCGCATGGCATCTGCACCCTGTCCAGCCACTGGCCGTACGGCCAGCAACATGCCTATGCTCACCAGTAGTTGTAGCCCGTGCAATTTGTATCCGTGCATGATGTCACCACAGTGCGGCATGCAATCTGCCGCAACCCAATCCCGGCACCCGGGTCCGCGGGCGCCATCTTAACGTACTCGTACCCGGCAAGGAACCGCGGGCTGCCGAGAGGGCACGCGACTCCTCCCGGCAACCCGATCCTGTCAGTGATGCAATACTACGGCACCTTCTTCAGCATGCACGCCGCCATGCAACCGGCCATGCACGCGTGTTTCCACGGCGGCGGTACGGGAGCGCAGAAGCGTCCACATATCCGCAAGCAGCGCAGGAAGTCCGCTACCGATGGCGCTCCGACGCCTTCGATGTCTCCGGTGCTGGCCGACGCGGCAGTAGCAACGACGTCCGCCTTCGCAGTGCCCGTGAGTTCTGGAGGTGTCGCTGGTGCCGGCTGGATCAGCATCGTTCCTGCCGACAGAACGGCCATGAAAGTGACCAAGGGCTTTTTCATCGTGACGTCTGCTTTTCGGCATGATCATCTGAACCCTTGAGAATGCTCGCCTGGCAGTACACCATGCTCGTCTCCGGGGTATCCGTTGGGCGCGATCCCCCTGGTTGCGACACTGCCGGCGGCCCCCGCGGCCGGCCCCGGTGGGCGGAGGGTGGACCACACCGGGGCCGGGGTCGCAAGGGAGGCTCCCCTCGCCGGGCCGCGCACTGGCCGGGCCCGATGCGCCCGGGGGATATCGACGTAGA
>CAZRSM010000477.1:0-8171 GCA_964602755.1 uncultured Planctomycetales bacterium | reverse complement strand
GGACTTACAGGGGGGTCGGAGCCGGCGAACACGAGCCGCCCGTGGAGCAGCCGCGCCGGCAGCCGGCCCGACGGGCAGGGGCGTGCGAGGCTGGCCTACTCGGCGGCCAGGAAAGTGATGTCCACCTCGACGGTGGCGTCCAGCGGCAGGCGGGCTACGCCGACCGCGGCGCGGGCGTGGATGCCGGCGTCGCCGAAGATTTCCTTGACCAGATCGCTGGCGCCGTTGGCCACCAGGTGCTGGTCGGTGAAGCCGGGGGCCGAGGCCACGTAGACCACGAGCTTGAGCACGCGTTCGATGCGGTCGATGCCGCCGGCGGCCTGCGCGCCGACCGCGATGGCGTTGAGCGCGCAGAGCCTGGCGGCCTGCTGGGCGGCCTGGAGATCCTGCTCGGCGCCGGCCAGGCCCGTGTAGACCACCTGCCCGTCGGCGACCGGGATCTGCCCGCTGAGCAGGCACAACCGCCCCTCGCGCACGAACGGCACATAAGCGGCCACCGGCTGCGGCACGGCCGGCAGCGTGAGGCCCAATTCCGCCAGACGCTCACTGGGTTTGCTCATCGTCGCTTTCTCCGGCAAGAAAACATGACGGTCCTGTGTCGTCCGCCGACGGTTCCGGTGCCGGCGCCAGCCGCAGGGGCGGCTGGTCGTCGCCGGCCGGCTGCTCAACCGGCTCGTGGGGTTCGTCGTGGTCGGGCACTTCGTCGAGGATGAAGAGGTAGATCTCGCCGTGCAGCCGATCCTGCTCGGCACGCAGTCGGCGGTTGCGGATCAGCTCGAGCATGGCCAGAAACAGGCCGATGATCTCGGCCCGGTTGTTGCGCTCGGCGAACAGCTCATGGAACCTGGTGGGGCCGCGGTGTTCGATGGTGTCGAGGATCAGGTCGGCGTACTCGCTGATGGGCGTGTCGTCGTAGGAGACCTCGTGCACGCCGGGGCCTTGGCCGATGGCCGACATCACCCGCCCGAACGCCGCCAGCAGGTCCCACACCTGGGCTTCTTCCAGCTCGACGCCCTGCAGCTCTTTGGGCAGGTTGGCCGGTCGGCGCACGTAACGCTTGCGGCGCTCGTCGGCGGCGTGGCCGAGGGCTTCGGCCGCGTCCTTGAACCGCTTGTACTCGAGCAGTTGGCGCACCAGCGAGGCCCGCGGGTCGTCCTCGTCGTCGTCGGCCTCCAGCGGCGGGGTGGGCAGCAAGGCCCGCGACTTGAGCTCGATCAGCGTGGAAGCCATCACCAGGAAGTCGCCGGCGGTGTTGGGATCGATGTGCTCGAGCAGCCGCACGTATTCGAGGTATTGCTCGGTCAGCCGCGCGATGGGGATGTCCTGTATGTCCAGCTCATCCCGGCGGATGAGATAGAGCAACAGGTCCAGCGGACCGGTGAAGACGTCGAGATGTACGCGATATTCGTCGGTCACGTCGGTCCTTGGCGGTCCCTGGCGGACGTTGTCACCCCGCGTTCGTGGTGGGCGGTGCCCACCCTACGGTTCGGCGTTCCTGGCGGTCAGCAGGCCGCAGGCCTGGCGCACGTCTTCCATGACTTCCTGCGCGAGGGCACGGGCCTTGGCGGCGCCGCTGCGCAGGATGTCCTCGACGTCGTCGGGGCGCGCCAGCCAGCTTTCGCGCAGGTCGCGCTTCGAGCCGAAGCGGTCTTCATAGAGTTCGAGCAGGCGTTTCTTGGCTTCACCATAGCCCATGCCGCCGGCGCGGTAGCGCTGCTCCCACTCGGCCAGTTCCTGCGGGTCGGCCAGGAGCTTGAGCAGCGCGAAGACGTTGCACTTGTCGGGGTTCTTGGGGTCTTCGACCGGCGTCGAGTCGGTCTTGATGCCCATGATGCGTTTCCTGGCCTGTTTTGGCGGCATGAACAGGTCGATGGTGTTGCCGTAGCTCATGCTCATCTTCTGGCCGTCGATGCCGGGCACCACGGGGGCCTCACCCAGCAGCGGCTCGGGCCGCTTGAGCACCTGCCCGAAGGTGTTATTGAAGTAGCCCGCCATGTCCTGCGTCATCTCGATGTGCTGGAGCTGGTCGCGGCCCACCGGCACCAGGTCGCTGCGGTAGATCAGGATATCGGCCGCCATCAGCAGCGGATAGCTGAACAGGCCCATCGAGACCGGCAGTCCCTTGGCGACCTTGTCCTTGAATGAATGGGCCCGCTCGAGCAGCCCCTTGCCGGTGACAGTGGACAGGATCCAGGCCAGCTCGGTGACTTCGGGCACGTCGCTCTGGCGGAACAGCGTGGCCTTCTGTGGGTCCAGGCCGAGCGTGAGATAGTCCACCGCCACCTCGCGGGTCAGCGCACGCAGCCGCTCGGCGTCGTGCACGGTGGTCAGCGAGTGATAATTGGCGATGAAGTAGAAGCACTCGTGCTTTTCCTGAAGCTCGATGTGCTGCTTGATGGCCCCGAAGAAGTTGCCCAGATGCAGCGTCCCCGAGGGCTGGATGCCCGACAATACCCGCATCGACGCCTCCTGAAAGAATCCCTGGTCACTTCCTTACAAAGCTACGACAATCAGGCCCGCTACGCAGCGCCTCGACGCACCAGTAGAGCAGCAAAGCCCGCCAGAGACAAGGCGCCGCGGACGCGCGCCTCAGGTGCGTGCCGGGCGCGGTTCGCCGCGTTCGGCGGTCACGGTGGGCAGGATGATCCAGAAGGTCGAGCCTTCGCCCAGTCGGCTGCTGACGCCGATCTCGCCGCCCAGCAGGGCGGTCAACTCGCGGGCGATGGCCAGTCCCAGGCCGGTACCTTCGTGCTCGCGGGTGGCCGACTGGTCGATCTGGCGGAACTTGTCGAAGATGATCTTCTGGTCGGCCTCGCTGATGCCCGGGCCGGTGTCGGTGACGGCGAAGCGCACGCGATGTTCGCCGCAGCGCTCGGCCACCAGCGTGACGCGTCCGCCGGGCTGCGTGAACTTGATGGCGTTGGAGAGGAAGTTGAACAGTATCTGGCGCAGCCGGCCGCGGTCGGTGATCATGATGGGCAGGTTCTCGTCGAGCCGGCCTTCGAGGGTGAGGTTCTTCTTGTCGGCCTGGGGGCGCATGAAGTCGAGCAGCGTCGAGCAGACCTCGTCGATGCGCACCGGCTCGAGGTGCAGCTCGACCTTGCCGGCCTCGATCTTGGCCAGATCGAGCAGGTCGTTGATGATCTCCAGCAGGATGCGGCCGGAGATGAGGATGTTCTCGGCATAGCGGGCCACGCGCGGGTTCTCGGCGTGCGGGCCTTCGCGCAGCAGCTCGGCGAAACCGATGATGCTGGTCAGCGGCGTGCGCAGCTCGTGCGAGACGTTGGTCAGAAACTCGCTCTTGAGCCGGTTGGACTCATACAGGGCCACATTGGTCTCGGCCAGCTGGCCCAGTTTTTCGTCGAGCAGCTTGTTGGCTTTCTTGAGCTCTTCCTGCGAAGCGCGCAGGCGTTCGAGCATGTTGTTGAGGCTGTCGGAGAGCTGCTCGAATTCGTCGCCGGTCTCGACGGTGGAGCGCTCGTCGAGATGACCCTCGGCGACCTTGATGGCCACGCGGCGCAGCTCCTGTATCGGGGCCAGGATGAAGCGCGTGGTGATCACGTAGAACAGCAGGATCGCCAGGATGCCCGCCAGGGCGCCCGAAGCCACCAGCCACAGCCGGTTGAGCAGCAGCTCGCGCCGGGCGCGGTCGGCCGGCAGCGAAACGGTGATGATGCCGGCCAACTGGTTCTCGACGAAGGGACGCGGGCTGCCCTCACCGTGGCAGGTCAGGCAGCTCTTGCGCACGCGGACGGCATGGGCGTACTGGAAAGTGCGGCCGCCTTCCTGCTCTTTGATGCGGTAGAGCGACTCGCGCTTGGGATCGCCCAGGAAGGCCCGGAAGGCCTTGCGGGCAAAGCGGTCGATCCCCGGCTGGTTGAGCAGCGACTCGCGGTCCTGGATGTTGGCCGTGAGCTGGATGAAGCGCGGCTGGACCGGCTGGTCCTGCGTCAGCAGGCTCAGGCCGCGGGCGTGCACGCTGGAGACCGGTTTGCCGCTCACTGCCGGCAGGGCCATCACCTGGCGGAAATAGTCGTCGACCGCCCGCTGGGCTTCGCGGAACGAGGTTTGCTCGACCACCAGCACTTCGGTCAGATACCAGGGCACGTACAGCGCCGCGCCGATGATCAGCACCACCGCTGCTCCGAAGAGCAGACGGTACTTCATCGCCAGCGATATGCGGAACCAGCGCATGGTCGGCGTCCGGCGCGCTCGAGTCGAACCACGTTTGGTAGCGGGATTATACGCCACGGCGCCGGCGGCGCGGGCGCGCCTTGCCGGCGCGCGAGCCGTTGCCCGACTGGGCGAACAGCTCGTCGGAGACCTCGGCCGGCGCTTCGTTTTCCGGCACGATGACGACCGAGTCGTCGCCGTTGAGCACTTCTTCCGGTTCGGTCGGCTTGACGATCGGCTTGCCGTTCTCGTCCAGCTCGATGTCGGCCTCGGCGGTGCGGGCCCTGGCCAGGGCCTGGAGCTGCTTGAGCAGGCGCTGCTCGCTGACGCCGGTCAGGCCGGCCAGCGCTTCGGCCACGTCGGGGATGTAGCGGCTGAAGATGTCGCGCTTCTGGGCTTCGAGCCGCTGGCGCCGCCGGCGACGGATATAGGTCGCCAGCTTACGGCCGCATTCCTGCAATGCCAGGCGCATCTCCTTGCGGATCTCGTCGTAGTCGGCGATGGCCTCCTTGCTCTCGGAGGTGAACGGCACCCATACGCTGGCCATGTGCACCATGATCACCAGCGGGCCTGCGGGCAGGCTGCCCGTCGGTTGCGAAAGCCCGTAGTTGCGCCAGTCGACGTCCAGCACGCTCTTGAACGCTGCGCACGACGATTGCTGGTAGAGCAGCGGCACGCGATTGGCGAACCGTATCACCCGCGCGGGGCTCTCGGCCGGCAGTGCGCCGCCGTAGGCCAGGGCGATCTCGATCTGGAACGGATTGCCGCGGTAGACCGCCGGGTTGCGCGTGGCGGCGGTATAGAACTCGGCCTTGACCTCCTTGAGCAGGCCGGCCAGCAGGTTGCGCACGCCGATGGGCGCCAGGCAGTCGGTCGGCGGGGCCATGATCCTGACGCTCTGCATGGCCTTGTAGAGCCGCTCGACGTCGTGCGTGCCGATACTGGCGGGGGTGGCCCTGGTGCTCAGGCCGGCGTGCTTGCAGATGCGTTCGGCCACCGCGGCCGAGACGCGGCAGAACGACTTTTGCAGAAAGCCGGCCAGCTTCACGCCCCTGGCTTCCTTGAGCATTTTCATCAGTACGCCCAGCTCGATGCCGTGGGGGTGCGGCTTGATCTCGCGCGTATCGGCGGGCAGCTCGTCGGTACCGCGCGGGAACTCGCGCCGCTCGCCGGTGGGGGCGCGGTAGTAGATGGTGGCGTGCGGGTTGGCGATGGCGGTCTGCTCGATGTACTCGTCGACCGACTGGCGTCCCTTGGCATAGCTGGCCACCAGCTCGATCGAGACCTGCGTGCCGCGGTCCCAGGATACCTCGGTCTGCTCGTCGGTGATGATCTCCGGCCGGTTCTTGCGCGTATCCATCTGCAGCTCGAAATAGTGCGCCGGCCGGCGCGGACTGGTGCGCGAGGTCACCTTGATCGACTTGCCGGTGGTCAGCAGACCGTACATGCCCGCGGCCGAGATGCCGATGCCCTGCTGCCCGCGGGCCATCTTGAGCCGGTGGAACTTCGAACCGTAGAGCAGCTTGCCGAAGATGTTGGGCACCTGCGATTTGACGATGCCCGGTCCGTTGTCGCGCACCGTCACGCGGAAGCGGTCTTCGGCCAGTTGCACGATCTCGACGTGGATCTCCGGCAGCACGTGGGCTTCTTCGCAGGCGTCCAGGCTGTTGTCGACCGCCTCCTTGACGGTCGTCAGCAGCGCCTTGCGCTTGTTGTCGAAACCCAGCAGGTGGCGGTTCTTGGCGAAGAACTCGGATACCGAGATGTCGCGCTGCTTGCCGGCCAGACTCTCGGCCGTGACCGGCGCGCTGCGCGGGCGCCGCCGCCGGCTGGCCGTCGAACCGCCGGCCTGCGTGCGAACCTTCGCTTTGCGGCTTTTCACCGTGCTGCTGGATGTTGTCAATGCGTCCTCCTGGTCACTGGCGCGCTGCTCCGACGCGGCGCGCAATTCCGCGGGCCGGGCGTCTGCCGGCGCGGGTCGGCTGCGGGTATCATCGCTGCTGGTCGGTTCCGGTCTGCGGTCGGCGCTGCCGCGATCGGAAAGCTCGGCATCTTCGTCGGCCGGGGGCGATTCGTCGAGGCTTTCCGACGGCGTTTCGTCGTCGCTTCCGTCCAGCTCGTCGAACGTACTCTCGACGTAAGCCGGGCTGACGCCGCCGATCTTGACCACCGGCCCTCGTTCGAGCTGGTCGAACAGGGAGAGCGTTTGCTGGTCGGATGCCTGTTTGCTGGATGCCATCCCTGGCTCCGGACAGAATGAATGCCGACCTAGCCTACATGTCGTGGGCGGTCGGATCAACTACGCCAGCAGCGGTGTATTCCGGCGACGGGCGCCAACGGCCGGTTATCGGTCGTCGGGCCGTCGCCGACAGGAGCACTCGGACATGGAGCTGACGTCAGGCCAGCGGCGGGCGCTCAAGGCCCGCGGGAATCGCATCAAGGCTTCGGTTACAATCTCCGCCGAAGATTTATCGGAAGCTGCCGTCGAGCACGTCCGCCGGGCTTTCGCCAGGCGCGACCTGATCAAAGTGAGGCTGGTGACCGACGACCGCGAGCTGTGCGACCGGGCGGCGGCGGAGCTGGCCAGACGCGTGCCGTGCCATCTGGTGCAGCGCATCGGCCGTGTGGCTTTACTTTATCGGCCGGTGGAAAATGCCGATACTTAAGGGCACGGGCCGCCCCGGCGGCGCCCGGCGTCAATCGCCAGCTTCAGAGGAACGCATCATGGAACGCTATCGACGCATCGGGGTCTTTCTGACCGGTTCGCCGGCCGACAGTGTGGCCATCGCGTTCGCGGGGCAGTTCGCGGAACTGGCGCAGAGCGAAAAGCTCTTGTGCGTGCACGTGCCCGGCAGCCGGCTGGAAGGTTTCGAGGACCACGCCGACGTGCCGGTCGACGTCGACCAGCTTCGCGAAGACATCCTGGCGCAGTTGCCGCAGGCCGTGGCCGACCACGCCGACATCGAGGTGCGCGCCGGCGACGGGGTGGTCGAGATCCTGCGGGCGGCCTGCGACCTGGAGCTGGACCTGATCGTCAAGGGGCGGCTGCTGCCGACTCACCAGGCGGCCGCCGGCTCGGCGTTCACGCGCCTGGCCCGCAAGAGCCCGTGCAGCGTGCTGGTGGTGCCCAACTACTGTCGCCCGCACATGAGTCGGCTGCTGGTGACGGTCGATTTTTCAGAGCATTCCCGACTGGCGCTCGAGGCGGCGCTCGAAATCGCCCGGGCCGCGGCGGCGCGCGGCGAGCGGGCCCAGGTCCTGGTGCACAACGTCTACTGTGTGGGCTACGGCTACCACAAGCTGGGGCTGAGCTTCCAGCAGGCCGTAGCCCAGCGTGGCAAGCTGGCCCAGGAGAAGCTGGACAAGTTCGTGAGCCAGTTCGACACCAGCGGCATCGAGTTCGACACCGTCTGCACCTGCTCCGACGACGTGACCAGCGCCGTGCTGTCGCTCTCGGCCGCCCGCAAGATGGACATGATCGTGGTGGGCAGCCGCGGAATGAGCACCGCCGCCGCGGTCGTGCTGGGCGGCACGGCCGAGCGGATACTGGCCAACTCGGCCCAGCCGCTGCTGATCGTCAAGCAGAAGGGCGAAACGATCGGGTTGCTCAACGCGCTTCTGGGCGGGTAAGGTTCGCGATCGGCACCGCGGCGTCGGGGGCGACCGGGTCTCGCCGCTGGTGGCCAGCGGTGTCGGGCGTGTGGGTTGCCTGGTGTTCGGGGCCGGACGGCGGGGGGGGCGGAGGCGTTTTCGGGGGCGAGCTTCTGGCGGATCGGGTCTTGGCAAGCGCAGCGTGATGGTATACTATCCCCGCGATTCGGCGGTTTGCCGAATCGCGTTCGTTATGTGCGCTGGCCGGTTCGGGGCATCCGGTGCCCGACGCGGCCGGCTCGTTCCTGCGGTCGGGCTGCTGGGCTGGCTTTCGGCCGGCAGGGGCGCCAGTGCTTGGACTGCGGCTTGTGGCCCGGTGGAGGATGGCACGTGCCTGAAATCGCTGA
>CAZRSM010000476.1:0-10737 GCA_964602755.1 uncultured Planctomycetales bacterium | reverse complement strand
GAAGACCGTCAGGCCCAGGATGCCGTAGACGATCGAGGGCACGCCGGCCAGGTTGGCGATGTTGAGCTTGATGAAGCGGTTGAGGCGGTTGTCGCGGGCGTACTCTTCGAGATAGACCGCGGCGCCGATGCCGGTGGGCAGGGCGATCAGGGCGGTCAGCACGATCAGCCACAACGAACCCCAGATGGCGCTGTTCATGCCGGCGCTGGCGGGATTGAGCACCGAGGGCATGTTGGCCAGGAACTTGCGCGACAGACAGGGCCAGCCCGCGCGGAAGACCGCCACCAGCAGCACCGCCAGCACCGTCATGGCCGCCAGGGTCATCAGCAGACAGACGCCGGCGAACAGCCGGCCCAGCCAGCGCCGGCGGCGCAGACGCGGCACGAACACCGCCGCGGACGCGCTCATTCGTAGGCCTCCCGGAAGCGCCGCATCACCCGCTGGGCGATCAGGTTGATCACCAGCGTGACGACGAACAGCGTCATGCCGACGGCGAAGATGGTCTGGTACTCGATCGTGCCGGCGGGCGTATCGCCCAGACTGACCTGCACGATGTAGGCGGTCATGGTCTGGATGCTCTCGAGCGGATTGGCGGTGATCTTGGGGGTCATGCCGGCCGCCAGCGTCACCGCCATGGTCTCGCCGATGGCCCGCGCCAGGGCCAGCAGCACCGCCGCCACCACGCCCGAGAGCGCCCCGGGCAGCACGATGCGCGTCGAGACTTCCAGCCGGGTGGCGGCCAGGGCATAGCCGCCTTCGCGCAGGCTGCGCGGCAAGGCCCGGAAGGCGTCGTCACACAGCGACGAGATGGTCGGCACGATCATGATGCCCACCACGATCGCAGCGCTGGCGGCGTTGAAGACCTCGGTCTGCGGCAACAGCGGCTTGAGCAGCTTGGGCGTCACGAAGGTCAGGGCGAAAAAGCCGTAGACGATCGTCGGCACGCCCGCCAGCACTTCCAGCACCGGCTTGGCGATCTGCCGGAACCAGCCCGGCGCGTACTCGCTCAGGAAGATCGCGGTCGCCAGGCCGATCGGCACGGCGATCAGCAGTGCTCCGACTCCCACCATCAGCGTGCCGCACACCAGCGGCAGGATGCCGAAGCTGCGCGGTTCGAGCAGCGGCGCCCAGCGCGTGCCGCTGAGGTACTGCCACAGCGAGACGTGCTTGAAGAACTGCACCGACTCGGTCGCCAGCACCCAGATGATGCCGACGGTCACCACTATCGAAACCAGACCGCAGGCCAACAGCCAGCAGTAGATGGTGCGTTCCTTGAGCCTGCGCAGCCAGGTCCACATCGGCCGTCGGTCCTCCTGCCGTTAAGGTTGGCCGTAGACTTGCTCCAGCGGCTTGCCGCGGTTGGCCGGGTCGGCCAGCGGGCTGCCGGTGATCCCCGCCTCGAGCCGCTCGCGGGCCGCCCGATACAGCCGCTCGTCGAGGGCCACGTAGCTGACCCGCGGGTCCTCGACGATGCGCCTGGCGTTTTTCAGCAAGAAGTGCATGAAGGCCCGCACTTCGGGCCGCTGGTAGGCCCGCTTGTTGACGTACATCAGCAGCGGCCGTGACAGCGGGTGATACCGGCCGTCGCGGATGCTCTGCGGATCGGGCTTGACGGGCGGCCGATCGCCGACCTTGATGCCCACCAGCCGCAGCTTGTCCTTGTTCTCCGCATAGTACGAGTACCCGAAGTAGCCCAGCGCCCCGCGGTCGCCGGCCACGCCCTGGACCAGCACGTTGTCGTCCTCGCTGGGGGTGTAGTCGCCGCGGCAGGCGCGGGCCCTGCCCACCACGGTCTCGACGAAGTAGTCGAACGTGCCGCTGTCGGTCCCCGGACCATACAGGTGCAGCGGCACGTCGGGAAAGCCCGGCCGGACGTCCTTCCAGCTCTTGACCTGGCTGCCGGGCTGCCAGATGCGGCGCAGCTCGTCGATGGTCAGGTGCGTGCACCAGTCGTTGGCGGGATTGACCACCACCGCGATGCCGTCGTAGGCCACCGGTATCTCGATGAACTCGACACCGAGGCGCTTGGCGCGTTTCAGCTCGGCCGGCTTGATGGGCCGCGAGGCGTTGGTGATGTCGGTGCGCAGGTTGGCCCGCTCGGTGAGGAACTTCTTGAACCCCCCGCCGGTGCCGGAAATGCCGACCGTCACCTGCACGCGCGGGGCCTCGGCCCGGAACAGCTCGGCGGTGGCCATCACGATCGGCGCCGCCGTGCTCGACCCGTCGACCTTCACGCGGCCACGCAGCCGCCGGTTGCGCGACTGCCCCTCGGCGACCGCGGCGCACAGCACCGCTGCGGCCAGTACCCACACCAGCCTGCGCCTGGCTCTGCCAGATCCCATCACGCTCGTCCTCCCGGTCGTCGTGCCACCTGGGCGAGCCCGGGGTGTGCGGTCCGACGCGAGACCTCCCGGCTCCGCCCGGCCTTGAGCATGACGGGGCTGTGTAAAGAGCGTGTTAAGATCGGCGGACCGAAATCGCCGGCCGCGCGGCGGCAACGCAAGAAGCGGCGACGCCGCCCGGCCTCAGCGGACCGAGCGGCGTCGCGTCGACGTTTGGCAGCTTGTCCGATTCGCCGGCTGTGCCTAGCGCGTCGGGCAGTCCTGCCCGTAGACCGCCAGCAGCACCGACAGGTCGGACAGGTCGACATCACCGTCGCCGTCGAGGTCGCCATCCTCGGGATTGGCGTTGGTGCTGCCGTAGTTGGCCAGCATGATCGACAGGTCACCCAGGCCGATGGTGCCATCGCCGTCGAGGTCCTCGGGGCAGTTGTTTCCGCCGGGATTGACGGTCAGCGTGGCGGCATCGGAGACGGTGGAGCACTGGTTGCCGAGCTGATAGGTGATCACGCAATCGAACTGGGCGCCGTCGTCACCGAGCTGGGTGGGGTTGACCAGCAGGGTCTGGGTCTGCGTACCGGCGAAGCGGCCGCCGTCGCTCAGGTCACTGCCGTTCATGCGCCACTGGTAGTTGTAGAGCGTGTTGTTCTCCACGCTGACGCTGAACAGCACCGGATCGCCCTCGGTGACGGTGGCGTCCTGCGGCTGCTGCAGGATGTTGGCCACATTGGTATCCACGGTCAGCGAGGCGTTTGACGACGCTTCCGAGCAGTTCTCGAAGGTGTTGGTCACCAGGCAGTTGTAGTTGGTGGCCTCGTCGGCGCCGGTCACGCCCACGATGGTCAGCGTATCGGTGTTGGCGCCGAAGATGTGCACGCCGTCGTCGACCAGGTCGGTGGTGCCGATCCGCCACTGGTAGTCCATCAGGTAGGCGTCCTGGACGACCACGTTGAACTGGGCGATGTCACCCGCGCAGACGGTCACGTCCTGCGGCTGGCTGGTGAAGACCACGTTGCACGTGCCGCCCGGGCAGAGGTTCTCACGCGCGCTGACGAACGCGCTGAGATCCACGCGCGTGGCCACGTTGCCGCAGTAGAACGAGCAGTGCGTCACGATGCCGACGATCGAGCCGTTGACCACCAGGGCCGAACCCGAGTTGCCGTAGGTCACGTCGTCGTTGTAGGTGTAGTAGCTGCTGTAGCGGCCGTTGATGCTGCCGTTGCTGTACTGCTGCACCTGGCTGCGGGTGGGGTTGTCGTTGTCGACGCCGTAGCCCCACACCTCCGACTGCTGGCCGACGCTGGCCGGCGAGCCGGCGATCGGACGGTAGACACCGTAGCGCTGGTAGGCGGTCTCGCCGTTGCTGTTGGTGCCGGTGGTCATCACGGCCCAGTCGTTGCCCACGCCGCCGTTGACGAACTGGTGGCTGGTGATGGGGAACTGGTCGGCCACGCCGGGGTGCCGCGGGGTGCAGTTGGAGGTCGAGTCCGGCACGTTGAACTCGATCACGTCGTCCCAGCCGCCGTCGGCGCAGTGCCCGGCGCTGACCACGCAACTGTCGGTGTTATAGATGGAACCGGTGCAACCGACCGGCATCAGCCGCCCCGACCACAGCTCGTTCGACAGCACGCGGTCGTCATTGTTGCAGATGCCGCAGTCGTCGCCGGCACACGGCCCGCGCAGTCCGCCCGACACGATCTCGACCGCCACGCGATCGAGCACGATGCGGTTGTCGGTAGTGCCCGGAGCGGCCACCAGCTCGAGCCGCACGGTGTCGCCGTTGAAATACGCCGACGTGAAGTGCCACATCGCCAGGTCGTCGGCGTCGAGCTCCTGAACCTCGCCGTCGTACAGCGAGGTCATGCGGACGTAGCTGCCCGGCTGGAGCGTCGCGGTCTTGAAGTACAACCGTATCCACGCGGCATCCTGCACGTGGATATCCTGCGAGAACACCACGCTGGAGCTGCGCTCCAGATTCGACAGCGCCGCGCTGTCGACGTAGTAGGGAACGAACTCTCCGGTAGGCCAATCGAGCGTGTTCTGGGCCATGGCAGGCGCCAGCAGACATCCGGCGGCCAACACCGCCAACATCGAGATTCTGCGCACTTGGGATCCCTCCATTTGCAGGTTCCAAACACATATACCAGACAGCGACACGCGCTGTGCCGCTGGCCACCACTGGCTTCATGTCCGCCCTTTGTTTATGAGCTGTCCGCTGCCTCGCCGAAGAACAGGCGACCGGTACGATAATATGCCTGTGCTTCTATCTTCTGCGGGGGCCGCACCCGGGTCAAGCCCTTTTTGCCTGCCATGAGCGCACAAGCTCCCTCCAGCCGATCATAGCCCCGTTTGTGCGCGAATTGCCCCGCCAACCCGTCGTTGCCGCCGACGTCCGATTATTCCGGGCTCTGAGCAGCCAGCTCCGCCACCCGCCTGGGCCACCAGCCGAAATGAACACGGTTCGTGCGACCGTCGCCGTCCAAAGCGCGATAAACCGGTGAGGCTCCCGCCGGCAACGCCGCGCCGCCCAGCCGCCATTCGAGTTGCGGCGCCAGCCGCTCCAGGCAACGTGCCGCCTGCTCGCGTTTGCTCGGCACCACCACCGCCACCACGCGCCAGCCGCGCTGCGACAGCGCCGCCGCCTCGCCGGCCAACTCCGCCAGACCGCGCAGGTCGTCCTCTCCGGCGGGATCGAAGTAGTACAGCAGTGTCGCGCGCGGCTCGTCGGCGCCCGCGCGCTCCTGTAATGCCTGACGCCCGCTCATCCACTCGGCGGCGATGCGCGCTTGCTGCATGAAGCGCTCGCGGTTGGCGCGGACCAGCCGCCGGCGTCCCGCTACCCAGCGCTCGAACGGCACGGCCTTGCCGCGCGACAACTCGCGCAGCCGTTCGGTCCACACGCGCTGCATCGCATCCACGATCTGTTCGGCCAGCTCCGGCTCGTTGCCGATACGCTCGCGCAGATGCTGCTCGAGCCGGATGGTGAACAGGTGCTTTTCCACCAGCGGCAACCGCAACCGACACCACTGCTGCGTCACCTGACGCTGCTCATACAGCCGCGCGACTACGCGTTGCAGCCGCCCGTGCGTGCGATCGACGCGCTCGTACTCCAGGCGCACCACGCGGCCGGCGTCGGTATCGAACCAGTACGTGCCGCGCAGCTCGATCCCCAGCAATGCCCATACGCCGAGCGTGTCGTCGGCCACGAACTCGATGCGCTGCGCCCCGCCGCGCTGCGCATCGGCGCCGGCCCGCCGACAGCGCAGCCGAATTCCCCGTGCGTCGATCGGCGTGTCCCACTGCTGCCCGCTGTCGAAGGCCGGCGGCAAGCCGGGCAGCAACCACAGCAGCGGCCGAAAGACCGACTCTTCGCGCTGCAATTCGGCCGGCAACTCGCGGTTGCCACGGGCGTCGATGCGCAGCGTCACACCGCGGGCCGGTCCCAGGCCGGTCTGGTCGACGCGGGCGCACTCGCCGATCAGCATGGCCCGATAACCCGAGCGTTCAAGCACCCAGAGCTGTATCTGCTCGCTGTAGCGCTCACTGATCTGCTGCGAATCCAGCGGACCGACCCGCACGCGGTAGTCGTAGATCAGATGGCTGCCAACGCGGAAGTCGTAGCGCAACGGCGGATCGGCGCAGGCGGACACCACGCCCACCAGGACGACCGATAAGATGCACGCCATGTCCCGCCCGCTGATCCGCATCGCATAGGAGTTTTATGCCTCCCAGGCGTCGCACGCAACCGCGCAGCGGTGCCCGCGACCGGTATTTGCGAACCTGCGACGTCCTGCAACGCCGCCGGGTGTGCTTTTGCCCGGCGCTTTCGGCTCCGCTGGGCAACATTTGAAATACTTGAGTTGGGCCGTGGCTGCCGGAGCGGCCGGCGACCGGTCCTGCGGGCCGGGCGCGCAGTTATCGGCCCGTACACGATGGTCGGCGGACTCTTGCCGGTCGACCGTGCGCCCGCGGAGTGGGAAACGAGGCGCCATGGGTTCCAAGCCAGCAGCCGAAACATCGCAGACGCCGACCGCCGCAGCGCCCGAGCTGCACGACGTGGCCGGGCGGCTCGATTCGCTCTCCGGGCAGTTCGCGGAGGCTTTCCGCGAGCTGAGCGAGCTGGACGCGCTGCTGCGCGAGCGGCTGGCGCACCTCCAGCGCGAGCAAGCCCGCTGGAACCAGCGCCAACAGGCCCTCCAGCAGCAGGCCCAACAGATAGAGCAGCAAAGCCAGCACCTCGCCCGGCGCGAGGCCGCCGCCGAGCAACTGCGCCTCGCCATCGAGCAGCAGCAGGCCAGGCTGGAAGAAGACCGCGGCGAACTCGAACAGTCACGCCGGTCGCTGGACCAGGACCGCTCGGCGCTGGCCGAAGCGACCGCCGCGATCGAGCAGCGCGAACGCGAACTCGACCAGGCGCAGCAGGACTGCCAGGCGCGTCTGAGCGAACTGGAGCAGCAGCGCAGCGAACTGGAGGCCCTGCGCCGGCAACTGACACAACAGCAGCAGGAGCTGGAGCAGCGCCGGGCCGAGTTCGAGCAGCAGCGCCAGAAGCTGGACGAACAACTGGCCCAGGTAGATCAACAACGCTCAGAGCTGCAGCAGCGCGAGGCCCAACTGCTCGAACGCGAGGAGGCACTGGCGCAGCGCGAAAACGCCCTGGCCACGCGCGAATCCGACCTGAGCGCGCGCGAGGCCGAGCTGGCCGCGCGCGAAGACGAGCTGTGTCAGATCGACGCGCGCCTGCAGAAACGCGAAGCTGCTATCGCCAGGTTCCAGCAGATGTTCTCGCAGATGGCGGCGTCCTTCGTCGGCGACGAATGCCCCGCCGGGGCCGAACCGCCCGGTAGCGTCGCGCCTCCCTGCCCGACGCCGGAAACGAAAGAACCCCCATCCGCCGAAGCGCCCCGTGACGCCGGGTCTCCGTGCCCGGCGCCGGAAACGAACGACCCCCCATCCGCCGAAGCGACCCGTAACGTCGGGTCTCCGTGCCCGACGCCGGAAACGAACGACCCCCCATCCGCCGAAGCGACCCCCGTGGCGGCGCGACCGGGCACCAACGTGGTAAGCCCCGAACCCGGTGTCACTGACAGCGTCGACACGGTGGACTTCACCGACGAGGAATTCGACCGCATGCGCGTCATTCGGCGCCTGTGCCCCAGCCTGAGCGACGCCGAAATCATCGCCCGCATCCGCGCCGAGCGCAAGTCCAATAAAAAACGCGGCTCGAAGTCTGCCGGCGGCAGGAAGCATCGCTGGTTCGGCTGACACGACCACAGAGATCCGCCGCGACACTTCGGGTCACTTGCTTGTCACCCTGGCATTCGAGCGGATCGTACGACGCCCGACTGGTGCCAGTCGGCAGCCAGACGCTGATGGCTTACGCCGGGTGCCGATCGGGCCGATATGCCCAACGGGTGCCGACAGGCGCCCTCCGGCGGACGACCGATAAACACAAGGACCTTCACTCAGGACGGAAACTCGCGGAGTAACAAAGCCATGACGATGCGCCTGACAACCATCATCGCCGCTCTGCTTCTGTGGTCCTCGCTCGGCGGCTGCCCGACCACCATTCCCGCCGGCGACGACGGCGACAGCCAGAACCCCGGCCTCAACGACGACCAGAACAACGACGGCGACGCTGCCAACGACGGCGGCCAGGACGACGGTTCCAGCGTCAATGACTCCAACGACGGCAGCCAGGACGACGGCGGCTCGTCGACCGACGACGGCAGCTCGAACGATGGCTCGAGCGCCGACGACGGATCCAGTGACAGCAGCAGCTCGAACGACGGCGGCCAGGACGACGGCCAAACCAGCGACGACGGCGCAGCCATCTCGGGCACTTTCAGCGGCACGCTCAACTGCCACAAGACCGAGAGCGCCCAAGGAAGTCCCGGCCCCGAGGACGACTGGACCACCCAGCTCGACTTCACGCTCAATGCCAACGTGCCGACGCAGTTCATCGTGCCGGCTTATCGCCAGCCGGACCACGGCAACATGACGTTCGCGGTCAGCGCCGTCACCGCCGGCGACAGCGTCAGCGTCACCATGACCGACGGCAGCTATACCGCCACGCTGACCGCCACCGTCCGCGAAGCCACCTACACGGCCACCACCGGGCACGTGATCCTCGACCTCGAGTACCACGGCGCCGAGGGTGCCCTGACCGAGGACGGTACCGGCACGTTCACGCTTGATTACACCATCAGCGGCGACACCATCACCTACACCGCCGTCACCGACTACGACGTGACGATGGTGTTCGTCAGCACCGAATGGACGCTGACCTGCACCGGCACACTCACCAGCCAGTAGAGCCTCACAGCGACTCACAAACGCAGGCCCGTCCGCCGACCCGCCCGGCGACTGCCGCGGCTCGCCAGAAACCGGGCGGCGATATAGAATCGTCGCTCGCTTTGCCTGCTGGCAGCCGGCGCGTCCACGGTGTGGGCGCGTCGACCAACGTGCGGTGGGCGGCGCCCACCCGGCAAGACCTGTGGGTGCGGGCCATGCGCGCAGCGCCCACTGCCAACCTGATGCTGAAAGGACACACCGTGGCAGTCGATCGAGCCGCCGTATCGTCGCCTGGAGCAATCGCCGGCTTTCGTCGCGGCCGCGGTCGCTGGTGGCTGGCGGGATTGCTGGCGGCCCTGGCGACCGGCGGCTGCTCGCAGGGCATAAGCTGGCGCGGATATGCCTTCGCCCCGGTCTTCAACGAGAGTCGCCGCGACGGCAAGCTGACCTTCGTCTACTTCCGCAACTGGGCGGTGGTCGAATGCACCAACTTCGAGGAACAGGTGCTCAAAGACCCCGCAGTGCGCCAGGCCCTGCGCAGCGGCGGACCATTCTACGCGGTGGTCCTCGACTACTTCTGGGATCGCGAGCTGGCCCGCAAGTGGCAACTCGACCAGCCACCGGCCGTGGTGATCCTCGATCCGCAGGGGCGCGTACTGGGCCGGGCTACGGGCAAGATCGGCGTGCAGCAACTGCTCACGCTGCTGCGCCAGGCCCAGGCCACCCAGCAGGCCCGCTCGCGCTCTGCACCGACCCGCCAGCCGGGCCGCTGACTCTCAAGCGAGACAACCATGCGAAACGCCCTGCTGCTTATGCTGCCGATGCTGCTGGCCGCATGCGGCGGCTGCGGCCCCAAGCCGCCGGGCGAGACGCCGCCGCTGCTGGTCTTCGGTCGCAGCGGCACCGGACCGGGTGAGTTCAATTATCCCCGGGCCGCGACGGTGGGGCCGGACCAGACGCTCTACGTGATCGACAAGGCCGGGCGGTTGCAGGCTTTTTCACCCGCCGGCGAGTTTCTCCGCGCCTGGCGCATGCCCGCGATCGACGCCGGCAAGCCCACCGGCCTGGGCATCGGCCCCGACGGCCGCATCTACGCCGCCGACACGCACTACTCGCGCGTGCTGGTCTTCGCACCCGACGGCCGGCTCGTCGAGCAATTCGGCACGCACGGTGACGGGCCGGGGCAGTTCCGCCTGCCGACCGACGTGGCCGTGGCCCCCGACGGCACGATCTTCGTCTCCGAGTACGGCGGCAACGACCGCATCAGCGTCTTTGCGCCCGGCTGGCGTTTTCTGCGCAGTTTTGACGGGCGCGACGACGGCCGCGGCACGCGCTTCGAGCGCCCGCAGGCGCTGTCTCTCGACCGCGACGGCACGCTGTGGGTGGCCGACGCCGGCAACCACCGCATCTGCCACTTCTCGCGCGCCGGCCGGCTGCTGGGCACCTTCGGACGACCCGGGCACGACGCCGGGCAGTTATGGTTCCCCTACGACGTGGCGGTGCTGGCCGACGGCACGCTGGTGGTCTGCGAATACGGCAACAACCGCGTGCAACGTTTCGACCGCGACGGACGCAGCCTGGGCATCTGGGGCCGGGCGGGTCGGCGGCCGGGCGAGCTGGCCTATCCGTGGGCGCTGGCGCCGGGGACCGGCGACCGGCTTTACGTGATCGACTCGGGCAACAACCGCGTGCAGGTGATCGACGCCGGCCACCGAAACACCTGGAGCATGCCGCGTTCAAAGGGACCGGCGGAAGCCGGGTAGAACCCGCCGCACGGACATGCCCCGCGTGATGTCACTGCTCGCGAGCAGCGGCACACACTCACTGTAGCGCGCGAGCGCAGCCGAAACGATCAGTCCAGGACGTTGCGGTAGCTGCCGTCGTCCTGCCTGACCAGCTTCTTGAAGCCTTTTTCCTTGAGGTTGCGGTCGCTGAGCATGGACTTTTCGCTGCGGGTGTTGACGGCGCAGCGCGAGATGATGCGCTCGACCGGGCCGCCACACTTCGGGCACTTGCTCAGCGGCGGATCCTGCATCGACTGCCGCAGCTCGAATACCTCGCGGCAGTGCTCGCAGGCCCGCTGCGGGTCGGTCGCGACGTACTC
>CAZRSM010000475.1:0-7897 GCA_964602755.1 uncultured Planctomycetales bacterium | reverse complement strand
GTTCCAGTCGATCAGCTCGAGGTAGTAGTCGTTGGCGCGGAAAACGTACACCTGAGCCACACGGCGGAGCTGCTCGCGCTGCTCAGGGGGGATGTTGGGGATGCGGTCTACGTCGAGGACGTATCGGACCCGTCGGCGGGGGCCGGTGCCGCTGCCGACCTGGGAGGGATTGCGTGTGGTCATGTTCTCTGACCTCCGTTGCTCACGAGTTATATGGAATCGCCAGGGAACGAGTCGGCAGTCGGAAGCCCAAGGTGATTCGCCGGGCGGGCCGCAGGCGTCAGTCTGCCGCGACGGTGCCGCTCGCTCAACCATGCCCACCAGAATGGTAGAGGCTGGGGTGCCAGCTCGCAAGTATTTACGGAGGCTGACTTTATAACACACTAGGGGTGGTGGTCGTCAAATCTCGCAACCACAAGGGGTTAGCCGGGACCACCGCAGGCAGGATTATCAGCCCTTGGCTCGGCGGAAGACCGCCACCACGTCCTCGACCGGCACCACGAAGAGCCGATTGTCCCCCTCGAAGTCCACCGGGATCGCGTTCTTGGGGTTGAACAGCACCTTGTCGTACTGCTTGATGGGGTAGTCGTCGTCCCGCTCGACCTGCGCCGAGACCGCCACGATCCGACCTGTGATCGTCGGAATCTCGATATTACCGGGCAACTGGATGCCGCCCTTGGTGGTCTTCTTGTCCTCGTCCTTGCGGATCAGGACGCGGGTGCCGATCGGTTCGACCGTCTCGAGCTGTGGCGTGGACTTGGTTTGGCTCATGGGTACGCTCTTGTGTATCCTATCCCCACGCATGCGGCGACCGCTGTGAGGAAAACCCCATTATCGGCCGGCAAACGGCCCCGCTGGTCGCCGCCGGGGTCCTGGCCCAGTGCTTCAAGCGAGCAATCTATTGTATATCGACGCCTTACGCAAACTGTTGCAGCAGGTGGCCGCCGGCGAGCTGTCCGTCGACGACGCGACGGGCCGGCTGCGCAGCTTGCCGTTCGAAGATCTGGGCTACGCGCGCATCGACCACCACCGGGCGCTGCGCTGCGGCTTTCCCGAGGTGGTTTTCGGCCACGGCAAAACCGATAAGCAGGTAGTCGAGATCTTCACCAGGCTCGCACAGCACGGCGGCGACGTGCTGGCCACGCGCGTCAGCGCCGCGGCGGCCAGAGAGATAGTAAGCCGCTTTGCGCAAGTAAGTTACCACGAAACCGCCCGCGCGGCTGTGCTGCTGCGCCAGCCGCGGCCGACGACGGTCGGCCCCGTGGCGGTGGTCGCGGCCGGCACGGCCGACCTGCCGGTTGCGGAGGAAGCCCGCGTAACTGCCGAGGCCCTGGGAGCGCGGGTCGAGCAACTCTACGACGTGGGGGTCGCCGGCCTGCACCGGCTGCTGGCGGGGGCGGAAGTTCTTCAGCGTGCCCGCGTGATTGTGGTGGTAGCCGGCATGGAAGGGGCCTTGCCCAGCGTCGTGGGCGGGCTGGTCGCGGTGCCGGTGATCGCGGTGCCGACCAGCGTCGGCTACGGCGCGAGTCTGGGCGGCCTGGCGGCGTTGCTGGCGATGCTCAACTCGTGCGCCGCCGGCGTGTCGGTCGTCAACATCGACAACGGCTTCGGGGCCGGCTACCAGGCCGCCCTGATTGCCCGCCTGGCCGGCAGCGCCGACCACGGTCCCGAGGAGCCCGACGATGCAGCCTCCTGAGCCGACCAGCGAAGTGCCCGCGTTGCCGATCCGGCCCGACGACGCCCACAAGGGCAGCGTCGGGCGCGTGGCGGTCATCGCCGGCAGCCGCGGCATGAGCGGGGCGGCGGCGTTGGCCGGCCTGGGAGCGCTGCGCGGCGGGGCGGGGCTGGTGCGCGTGTTGTGCGTCGGGAGCATCCAGCCGCTGGTGGCCGGCTGCGACCCGTGCCTGATGACCGTGGGCCTGCCGGAAACCAGGGCCGGCCGCATCGACAGCCGGCGCTGGGCAGACCTGCTGGACGAGACGCTCGGCTGGGCTACCGTCGTGGCCCTCGGGCCGGGGTTGGGACAGGACAACGACGTGCAGGCCGTGGTGGCCGACGTGTTCGACCGGTGCGAGTTGCCGCTGGTCGTCGATGCCGACGGCTTGAACAACGCGGCTGCCCGCGGTCCGCAGCTCTGGCAGACCCGTGCCGGACGAGTCACCATCATGACGCCCCACCCGGGCGAAATGCGGCGCCTGCGGCGGTCGCTGGGGATGGACGAGGCCGCCGGCAGCGACGAGGTCGAACGGGTGCGGACGGCCCACGAAGTGGCCGCGGCGACCGGAGCGGTGGTGCTGCTCAAGGGGCATCGCACGGTGGTCTGCGATGCAGCCCGGGCATACGTCAACACCAGTGGCAATCCGGGCATGGCCACCGGTGGCATGGGCGATGTGCTCACGGGGCTGATCGCGGCCCTGCTGGGGCAGGGGATGGACGGCTTCGACGCCGCCCGGCTGGGGGCCTACTGCCATGGACTGGCCGGCGACCTGTGCGTGACACGCGTCGGACCGATCGGCTTTACAGCCAACGACGTGGCCCAGGCCCTGCCGGCCGCACTGGCGCGCGTCTATGGCGGTCGGATGGGGTTCCGCTGAGTCGTGCGGCCGCGCGCGTGCCGGGCAACTCACCTCCTTTGGAGGGAGGGACCCGGGGGAGGGTGGAGGCTGCAAAGGCGGCAGTGGCGAATTGCGAATGCCGAATGGCGAGTGTCGAATGTCCCGCGTGGGAAGCCAGACGGTCGTCCGCGGGCGGTTCGTATCCGCCGACTGCGACTCCCCTGCAGGTCCCTCCTGAAAGAGGGGACGGCGGGTTCGGAGGCGGCGCGGCTGTCCGCAGGCGGGTTGTACTCGCGGGCTGTGATCCCCATGTAAGTCGCCCCTGAGAGGGGGGACGGTCGGCTGCCTGAAGAACGGGGGGCGTGGTACTGCCGACCACGTTCCTGGTGGACACCGATGCGCATCGTCCTGCTGGTCACCGATCTCGAACCAGGCGGTACGCCGCTGCGGCTGTATCGGCTGGCGCAGGGCCTGCGCCAGCGCGGCATCGACGTGGCCCTGGGCTGCCTGGCGCCGCCCGGGCCGGTCGGTCAGCGGGCCGAGGCGGCGGGCGTGTGCACTTTTGCCTGTGGAGCGCGCGGGTTGACCTCGCTCGGGGCGGTGGCCCGGCTGGCGCGCATCCTCGCCGACCTGCGGCCCGATCTGATCCACGCTACGCTCACGCATGCCAACCTGGCGGCGCGACTGGCAGGCGACTGGCTGCGGGTGCCGGTGGTCACCTCGACCGCGACCATCGAGGTCGAGCGGCGCTGGCACGTGTGGGCCGAGCGGACCAGCGCACATCTCGATCAGGGGCACCTGGTCAACAGCAACACGCTGGCCCGGCACGTCTGCGAACAGTTCTGGCTCGATCCGCAGCGCGTGCACGTCGTGCCGCCGCTGGTGCAGTACCCGCGGCTGGCGCAGCGCGACGCCGCCCGGCGTGCGCTGGGGCTGGGAAGCGACGTGCGGGTGGTGGCCTGGGCGGGGCGGTTCGATCCGGTCAAGCGGTTGGAGCTGGCCATCGACGCGCTGGCGCTGCTGCCGGGCGAGGTGCGCCTGGTGCTGGCCGGCGACGGTCCGCAGCGTGGCCGGATCGAGCAATACGCCGCGGCCAGCGCTGTCGGCGACCGCGTGGTCTTCGCCGGCTGGCTGGAGGAGCCGGGCACGCTGATGTCGGCGGCAGACGTGCTGGTCTTCCCGTCGCTGACCGAGGGGCTGCCGAACGTGGTTCTGCAGGCCATGTTGGCGGGCGTGCCGGTGGTCGGCAGTGATATACCGGCGCTGCGCGAGCTGGCCGGCGACGGCGAGCCGCGGCTGTGGCTGGTCGCCGACGGAGGCCGCGAGTATGCCGCAGCGCTGGGCCGGCTGCTCGACGACGACCGACTGCGGGCCCGGCTGGCGGCCCGGGCGCGCATCTGGGCGCAGGAGACCCTGGATAACCAACGGGCGATCGACGCTCACCTGGCGGTGTACCGCGGCGTGCTCGAAGGGCGATGAGGGGGCGGGGTTCAAAGTTTCGATGGTACGCTGAGGCCCGGGTTGTTGCGTTGCTGCGTCGCGGGCACAACGGGCTGAACAGAAAAAAAGAGAGGTTCCGGCGCAGGTGCCGAAACCCCTCGGAAAGTCAGACTTGCCTTCCGTGCTGACCCGCGGGCGGGTCAGACAGGCAGCCTTTCGGACCTTCTAGCGACGGCGGGCCAGAGCCAGGCCGCCGATGACCAGCAGCGCCAGGCTGGCGGGCTCGGGAACGATGTCGAGCTGCAGCACGCCCTGGAGCCAGACCGCGTCGACGGCGTCGGCGTAGTCGTCAAAGCCCTCGTAGAACTCCATACGGAGAATGCCGTCGGGCAGAATGACGTCCGGAATGCCGTTGTCCAGCAGGTCGATGATACCGCCGCTGGTGTAGGTGCCGGTGCCCGCGAAGCTGTCGGAGACACCCGGCGTCAGGAACAGGCCGCTGCCGTCGGGGGCGATGTTGTCGTCGAAGTAGATCTTGGCTTCGCTGAGCCAACTGGCACCGACGGTCTGGATGGTGACGTCCCAGCCGATGCCGTGGAACTCGGTCGGGGTGCCCGAGGGCAGGCCGAGCAGGGCGGCAGTGTCGACCAGGATCACGGTGTTGCTGGGATCGCCGTAGCCGTCCCAGCTCTCAGTACCGCTGATGTCGACGTTGACGACGACACCATCGACGGCGCTGGCGGCGGTGACAAGCGCCGCAATCGTCGCAATGGCAAGGAACTTTCTCATCTACTCTCCTCCTGTGGAACCAAACAACCTGTTTCGCGATCACGCGGATCGCACTCATCCCATACCAGCCTGCGAGTACGCGTCGACGAGTTGATAGCCCGCGGACCCGCGAGACACGATTCGCTGATACCGAACTGGTTGACGAACTCCTGAGAAGCAGGATGGGACGCTTCTCTCTAAACTCCTCCTGTCCGGCACTCATAACTATACACCAGTCGGGCCCCGCCTCGCAACCGGTTTTTGGCGTAAAGTTCCCCGAAAGCGGCACTTCCCGTTCGCGCAGGCCGCCCGCGGCACCCCGTTTCCATCCGCAGGCGCGCATCCCCGCTTTTATGGGACCGCTCCCGCGTCCGGGCGGAAAAAAGCGCGCCGCCGGCCGCTTGCGGCGCCCCCCGGCCGAGCTGCGGTCCGCGCCCCGATGGGGTATCATGGCCGTCCCGGCCATTTCCGCGAGCACCGGAGGTTCGATCCATGGAAGTCTCACGCCGACAATTCGTAGGCCTGGCGGCGGGTGCCACCGTTGCCGGCCTGAGCACAGGAGCCATCGGCATGGCACAGGAACAGCAGCCCGCCCGAGCACAGCGGAATCGTGGCCTGGTCGTCATCGCCAGCGCCAACGGCATACGAGCCTGCCAGCGCGCCGCGCGGCTGATCGCCGAGGGCGGCGACCCGCTCGACGCGGTCGTGGCCGGCATCAACATCATCGAACTCGACCCGGACGATCACAGCGTCGGCTACGGCGGTCTGCCCAACGAGGACGGAGTGGTCGAGCTGGACGCCTGCGTCATGGACGGCCCCAGTCACAAGGCCGGCGCCGTGGCGGCCCTGCGCAACATCGCCACACCTTCGTCGGTGGCCCTGCGGGTCATGCGGGGGACCGATCACGTGCTGCTGGTGGGCGAAGGTGCCCTGCGGTTCGCGCGGGCTCACGGTTTCGAAGAACGGGACCTGCTCACGCCGCGCTCGCGCGAGACGTGGCTGCGGTGGAAAGAGCGCATGTCGGACGACGACGACTGGCTGGCGCCCGAGGAGGCCGGCGGCCGGCCGGGTGCACGCGGTCACGACGGCATCGAGTTCACCACCGGCACGGTCACCTGCATGGCCCTCACGCCCGGCGGCGACCTGGCCGGCTGCACCTCGACCTCCGGACTGTCCTACAAGATCCCCGGACGCGTCGGCGATTCGCCCATCATCGGGGCCGGCCTGTACGTCGACAACGAAGTCGGCGCCTGCGGTTCGACCGGACGCGGCGAAGCCAATCTCCAGAACTGCTCGTGCTTCATGGTGGTCGAGTTCATGCGTCGCGGCATGACGCCGGCCGAGGCCTGTCTGGCCATGCTCAAACGCGTGGCCGCCAAGACCGAACCGCGCCTGCGCGATCCCCAGGGCCGCCCGCGCTTCGGCCTGAACTTCTACGCCGTGCGCAAGGATGGCCTCTTCGGCGGCGCGACGATGCGCAGCAGGCGAGAGAAGGCCGGCAAGAAGGGAACGCCGCAAATGGCTGTCCATGCCGACGGCCAGGCCCGGCTGGTGGAGCTGGAAGTGCTCTACGAGGTGTGACGCGGCCTCCGGCGGGCGGCTCGCGAGCCGGGCGCCGGGCTCGATGGATCACGGCGGACAGCCGGCAAAGTCCGCGAACGAAAAACGGCCGGCTGCGCTCTCGTACGCAGCCGGCCGGACGCTCGTAAGTCGGCCTTCGGGCCGCCGGCCGGTCAATTGTCGATGTACGGTGACCAGTAGTCGTACTTTTCCCATTCGCTGCGGTTGGGCCAGGTGGTCCAGCCGGGGCCGTCGATGTAGCGCGTATCGAAATAGCGGTAGTCGGCGTGGCCGTCGAAGAAGGCCGCCGCGTGATAGTTCTCCTGCTGGTGCCAGCCGCGGTAGTTGGCGCGCTGTTCGCTCGTGTTGCTGAAGCCCCGCGGACGGGCACCCTCCATCGCGAAGTTGAACTGGTTCTCGTAGAACAGGATGAACTCGGCCGCCCCCTGCGACTGCTTTGACTGCAGCAGCTCGCGGCCCTTGCCGGGCTTGTACCGCGGCTGGCGGGTTCCGGCAATGAAATCGATGATGCTGCCGCCCAGGGCGTAGGCGTAGAAGTAGCCCCAGTACCAGTTGATGGGGTAGCTGTTGCCCCAGAAATACCAGGTCTGATAGGGCGTGTCGGCGTCGTACGGCGGATCGGTGGAGCCGGCCATGGGCACCGAGGCGCTCTTGTCGGAGGGGCACTTGAAATAGTCCGGCATCTGCGTGGCGATGCGATAACGCTCACGGTTGCCGCGGACACGCAGCGGGTTGCTCCAGCTCAGTTCGGGATCGAGATACTTGTTCATCGGACGCCGGTCGGGCGGATAGACGTAGACGTCGGCGGCGTTGACGGGGTTCATGCCCTGCGTGTCGTCCCACTCGGCACGCCGGGCCGAGGGCACGTCGCCGCCCCAGATGAACTCGGTTATCAGGCCGTACACCTCACGGTCGATCGTGTCGTCGTCGTAGCCGGTCGGCCAGCAGAACACCGCGTCGCCTTTGTCCATCACGTAACTGTTGCTCGCCTGGGCGATCGACCGCAGATTCGACAGACACTTGGCGATACGGGCCTGTTCCTTGGCCCGGCTGAGGGTGGGCAGAAGGATCGAGATGAGCAGGGCGATGATGGCCACCACCACCAGCAGCTCAATCAGCGTGAATGCGTACTTGTGTGATCGGTTCATGGCGCTTCGTCTCCCACTGACGAGGTCGTCGGCCCCCGAGTCCGGCCGCCGTCCGACAGGCAACTTTCGATCAGCCTAACAAATGTCGCTTGATCGTGCCAGTGCCCTTTCGGGCCGCCGAAGGCCTGCGCAGCGCCAGGCGGACGGGCTCGGCAGCGATCCCGGAAAAAGCAACAAGCCGGCCGCGCCCGGGCGGCGCGGCCGGCCGTCAGTGACTTCGGCGTACTCTGGACGCGGCCTACTGGTCGATGTACTGGCTCCACAGGTCGGATTTCTCCCACCACTCCTTGTTGGGCCAGGTGGTCCAGCCGGGACCATCGACGTAGCGCGTGTCGAAGTAGCGGTACTCGGCGTGGCCGTCGAAGAACGCCGCGGCGTGGTAGTTCTCCTGCCTGTGCCAGCCCA
>CAZRSM010000474.1:0-4683 GCA_964602755.1 uncultured Planctomycetales bacterium | reverse complement strand
CAACGGGGGCGACGGCTTCGCGGCGGCCCGGCACCTGCGCAACGCCGGCGTCGACGTGACCGTCGTGCTGGCGGCGGACGCGGCCAAATCGCAAGGCGACGCGGCCACCAACCTGGCCATATACCAGCGCATGGAAGGACGGCTGCTGCAGGCCACCGACCCGCAGGAGCTGAGCCAGGCCCGCCGGGCCATACAGCAGGCCGACCTGATCGTCGACGCGCTGCTGGGCACCGGCTCGCGCGGCGACCCGCGCGGCACTTTTGCGGAGCTGATCGAGGCGGCCAACCAGGCGCCCTGCGCCCGGCGGCTGGCGATCGACATTCCCAGCGGGCTCAGCGCCGACACCGGTGAGCTGGGCAAGCCGACCTTCCGGGCCGACGCGACGGTGACGTTCGTGGCGGCGAAGGTCGGTTTCGCCAAGGCGCCCGAGGTGGTCGGACGGGTCGTGGTGGCCGACATCGGCGTGCCGCGCGAGCTGATCCCGGGCAGAAAAGAAGGCTTGCAGCGCCCTTGACTGTTCGCCGTATGTTTGCTTAATATATGCCTAACGTTATGGCCGGGCCGGGCGATCGGTCCGGCCGC
This sequence comes from uncultured Planctomycetales bacterium, assembly GCA_964602755.1. Taxonomy (GTDB): domain Bacteria; phylum Planctomycetota; class Phycisphaerae; order UBA1845; family Fen-1342; genus JALSRY01. Next base: position 4,101 of record CAZRSM010000474.1, on the reverse strand, counting down.
GGCGCAACGCGAACCCAATCTTGGAGCAAGGATCTCATCATGGCCAGCAATCCCGACGAGAACCGAGCCGAGGCCCTGGCGCGGGCCATCCAGCAGATCGAAAAGACCTACGGCAAGGGTACCATCCAGTTCCTCAAGGACGCCCCCGGAGCGGTAACCGACGGCATTTCGACCGGGGCCATCTCGCTCGACCTGGCCCTCGGCGGCTCGGGCATCCCGCGCGGGCGCGTGGTCGAAATCTTCGGCCCCGAATCGTCGGGCAAGACCACCCTGTGCCTGCACGTCATCGCCGAGGCTCAGCACAAGGGCGGTGCCGCGGCTTTCATCGACGTCGAGCACGCTTTCGATCCCTCGTGGGCCAAGCGTCTGGGCGTCAACCTCGAAGAGCTGATGGTCAACCAGCCCGGCTGCGGCGAAGAGGCGCTCGAGATCTGCGAGATGCTGGTGCGCTCCAATGCCCTCGACGTGATCGTCGTCGATTCCGTGGCCGCCCTGGTGCCGCGCCAGGAACTGGAGGGTCAGATGGGCGACAGCCAGGTCGGCGTGCAGGCGCGACTGATGAGCCAGGCCCTGCGCAAACTCACCGGCATCATGTCCAAGAGCTGCACCAGCGTGCTGTTCATCAACCAGATCCGCGAAAAGATCGGCGTGATGTACGGCAGCCCGGAGACCACCCCCGGCGGCCGGGCCCTGAAGTTCTACAGCTCCGTGCGCGTCGACGTCCGCCGGATCGGCATGATCAAGGACGGCGACCAGGTGATCGGGACCCGCGTGCGCGCCAAGGTCGTCAAGAACAAGGTGGCGCCGCCGTTTCGACAGGCCGAGTTCGACATCCTCTTCGAGGAGGGCATCAGCCGCGAGGCAGACCTGCTCGATCTGGCGGTCGATTGTGGCATCGTGGCCCGCAGCGGCACGTGGTACAGCTATGGCCAGACGCGGCTCGGACAGGGACGCGACAACGCCCGGCAGTTCCTCAAGGACAATCCCGACCTGTGCGGCGAAATCCGCGAGAAGGTTCTGGCCGCCAAGCTGCCCAAGCCGCAGGAAGACGAGCAGCAAGCGACCAGGCCGCAGCCCAGGACGGCCCCGGCCGACAAGGTCGCTCCGGCACGTGGCAGCTCCACGAACAAGCGTCCGTCGACGCGGCGCACCGCCGGTGCCGCCAAAGGGCGCTGACCGGGCGCCGCTGGAAAAGAGTACTTGCTGCTGGCAGTAACCGTCTGCGGCGACAGGTGTTGCGCAGGCGCCGGGGAACACGCGCCTCTGGTGTCCGAGCCGTGGCCCCGCATTTCCGTTTCGCTGGGCAGACAAAGGGGCGACGATGACTGCTGTCAAAACACTTGCAGTAGCGGGCTTGCTGTTGGCCGTGGCGCTGAGCGGTTGCACCGAGTGGCTGCAGACGCCTGGCGGCGGGGGCGACCTGTTGACCGTCGGCTGCGACGAACAATGCCAGCAGGAGCGCTATTGTCAAACCCATCCGATCGAATGCGGTCGCGAACCGCAAAACAACCTCGATCTGATGGAAATGGCCGAAGGCATCGTATGGGACCAGTATCCCGATGCGGTGCTGATCGAAGTGCATGGCAGCCCCAGCGGCGGCAGTGCCAATACGGCCGACGACATCGACCGCTGGGGTTTCGTGTTCGCCGAAGATGCCAATTCACCTGTGCCGGGCACGATCACGCTCCAGTTCGCTGACGGGGCTTTCGGCCAGCCGGTCTACGTGCCCCAACCGTGGGGCGGCACGGTTTACGAGCGGCTGCCGCAGGTAGTGACGGCGGCCGAGGCGCTGGCGACCGTGCGCGCCGCCGGCTACGCCGCGCCGCTGGACGAAGTGGTGATCCGCAAGCCCCTGACGTGGCCGTTTCCCGAGGAGGCGTACTACGCATTCCTGATCGAGGGGCAGTACGTTCTGGTCGGTGCCGAGAGCAATACGCTGATCGAAGACTGAGCCTGGACTATTGAGGGCGGGGCCCGGTGTCGTGGGCGCGCCGGGTGCGCATTCCCACACGACCGGGGCGCCAAATTGCGCAGCGCCGCTCGCGGACCGGGCGGCGGTGCGTGATTTCGCGCCGGGTGGGTGATTTGCCCGGCGAGCGCCCGGTCGGGAGCGGTCCCGGTTATCGGCGGATTGCGGGGGCCGGTTTCGCGGAATTGGAGCGCCGCGGCAGGGCGGCAGCGCGGGTCGAGCGGATCGCTGCGGGGGCGGCGCGGGCACGGCTGCTGGGAGCTCGCGGGCGAGTGTGGCGGGCAGGCGGCGGCGCACGCAGCTCTTGCGCGGGCGAGCGGAGGATTGCGGTGGTGGAATGGCATTTGCAGTATTGCGGGCATTATTCCGCCCCCCGTGGCGGGGAGTTGACATGGACGGGGCGCCCACGTCGAGCCAGCCGACCGCTGGCCGCGGTCAGCCCGAGAGAAGCGAGAGTTCTGGATCGTCTCCAGGGAGAAACACAATGTCGAACATGGTTCAGGAATTCATGGAAGGCGTGATCGCCAAGAACCCGGCGGAGAAGGAGTTCCATCAGGCTGTTCAGGAGGTGGTCGAATCGCTGGAACTCGTGCTCGAGCGCCATCCCGAGTTCCGCAAGGCCAAGATTCTCGAGCGGATCGTCGAGCCCGAGCGGGTCATCATGTTCCGCGTCCCCTGGCTGGACGACAAGGGCGAGGTGCAGGTCAACCGCGGCATGCGGGTTGAGTTCAACTCGGCGATCGGTCCGTACAAGGGCGGGCTGCGGTTCCACCCGTCGGTCAATCTGGGCATCATCAAGTTCCTGGGCTTCGAGCAGATCTTCAAGAACGCCCTGACCACCCTCCCGATGGGCGGTGGCAAGGGCGGCTCGGACTTCGACCCCAAGGGCAAGAGCGACAACGAAGTCATGCGCTTCTGCCAGAGCTTCATGAACGAGCTCTACCGCCACATCGGCGCCAACATCGACGTGCCCGCCGGCGACATCGGCGTCGGCGGCCGTGAGATCGGCTTCCTGTTCGGACAGTACAAGAAGCTCACCCGCGCGTTCGAGGGCGTGCTGACCGGCAAGGGCCTGAACTGGGGCGGCAGCCTGATCCGGCCCGAGGCCACCGGCTACGGCTGCGTGTACTTCGCCAGCGAGATGCTCAAGACCCGCGGCGAGTCGTTCGAGGGCAAGCGCGTGGTCATCTCGGGCGCCGGCAACGTGGCCCAGTTCGCGGCCGAGAAGGTCATCGAGATGGGCGGCAAGGTGCTGACCTTCTCCGACTCGACCGGCTTCATCGTCGACGAAGAGGGCATCGACAAGGAGAAGCTGGCATTCGTGATGCACCTCAAGAACGTCAAGCGCGGCCGGATCAAGGAGTACAAGGACAAGTATCCGCACGCTCACTACGAGGACTTCGATCCCAACCGCGATCACAACCCGCTGTGGGAGGTCAAGTGCGACGTGGCCCTGCCGTGCGCCACGCAGAACGAGATCAACGAGATCGACGCCAACAACCTGGTCAAGAACGGCTGCTACTGCGTGGCCGAAGGCGCCAACATGCCGACCACCCCGGGCGGCGTGAACGTCTTCCTGGAGTCCAAGATCCTCTACGGGCCGGGCAAGGCCGCCAACGCCGGCGGCGTGGCCGTCTCGGGCCTGGAGATGACGCAGAACTCGATCCGCCTCTCGTGGTCGCGTGAAGAGGTCGACCAGAAGCTGCACAGCATCATGGTCAGCATCCACGAGAACTGCCGGCAGACCGCCGAGCAGTACGGCACCCCCGGCAACTACGTCAACGGCGCCAACATCGCCGGCTTCCTCAAGGTCGCCAACGCGATGCTCGACCAGGGCGTCGTCTGACAACAGGCATCTGGCTGAGCAGCCCGGCTTGCCATCCGGCAAGCCGCAGTGCCCAACACCAGGCGGCCGTCCCCGCGGGGGCGGCCGCTTTGCTTTGCCCGACGACGAGACAAGGCGAGCGACCGGTCTTGTCTCCGGCGGACTATCGCCGGTCGAGCCGGTAACGCACCTGGCCGGCGACGATGGTCATCACGGCCCGGCCGCGCACCTGCCAGCCGGCGAACGGCGTGTTGTGGCTGCGCGAACGGAAGGCGGCGGGGTCGACAGTCCACTCGCAGGTCGGGTC
>CAZRSM010000473.1:0-5925 GCA_964602755.1 uncultured Planctomycetales bacterium | reverse complement strand
GGTGATGACGCGCACCGCGGCGCGGTAGGTCTGGCCGGCGGTGTCGCGGTTGGGCAGGGCCACGGCGCAGCCCACGCCGGCGGCCCGCAGGGCGATGATCCCCGGCTCGGTGTCCTCCAGCCCCACGCACTGCGGCCACTGCCGGCGCGGCACACCCATCTGGGCCAGCGCCAGGCTGTAGAGGTCGCGGTGCGGCTTGAGACGGTGCTCGCAGGCCTCGCCGGCGGTGACGAAGGCATCGAACACCGCGCGGTGATCACCCAGGTGGGCAACGATCATCTGCCGCCGACTGTCGCCGATCGGCCAGTTCGTCACCCGTCGGGCGACCTCCGCGATGACCTCCTTCATCGAAACATGCGCTTCGTACGGAATCGACGCCGTCACCAGCGCCAGCCGAGCCGGCGACCGGGCGAAATACGCGCCCAGAGCCGCCAGTCTGCGCCGCAGCTCGCCAGCGTCCGCTTTTTCGACGATTCGCGCGGGCGCGCAGTCCAGCAGCAGCTCGACCAGCTCGCCGGCCTCCGCTCCCAGCCAGCCCTTGACCAGCGGCAGGAAGACCTCGTAGCCGGGCATCGGCTCGATCAGCCGCCGACCGCTGTCTCCCAGCAGCTCGCGTGAGAGGCGCTCCCCGCCGTCGCGCTCGATCTGGTGCAGGATGCTGTGGTAGCGGAGGTAGTACACGTCGAGCGCGGCTGAGACCAGTTGTCCGAAATGGCTCACATCGAAAGCCGGTCCGTAGCGCGCGATCAGCGGCGCCACCCGCTGGGCGACGTCGGCTTCATCGAGCGTCGGGTCGGCCACGATGTGGCGGAACTGCTGGTCGTCGAGCAGCGCCGCCAGGCCGCACTTGCGGGCTGTCTGCCGCACGGCCGCGTGGCGCTGCGGATCGTCCAGAACCGCCAGGGTCCAACACAGGGCCTCAAAAAACGCTTCTCGCAGGGCGTCGTGGTCGATCCATTGGCGGTAACGCTCTACGAGGAACTCGGTGTGTCGGTAGTTGCTGTTGCCGATGACGTGCGGATGGTCGGCCTGGGGGTCCAGGCCGGCCCACTGCGTGCGGCTCATACGCCCGGTCAGCCGCCTGACCATGTACTCCAGGGCGTGCAGCGCCAGCGGCTCGGTGGTGGTGCTGGTACCGTCCATGTCGATCGCGAAGGCCACGATGCGGCCCAGCGGCGGCTCGACGCGCGGCGCCAGCGGATAGAGCTCGCAGGGCGCGAAGACGTACTCCAGGTTGCGCACCGCGACGAACTCGGCGGCGCCGAGCCGCTGCGCCAGTCGGGCCAGCTCGTCTCCGGCCTGGCGGGCGTCGAAGTAGCGTGCCAGTGGTTCGCTCATCGCTGGCTCCTCGCGCCGGGCCGCGGGCTGTAATCGACGCATCTCCGGGACAGGTGCCGGGCCTATGCCTGCCGGGTGGCCCAGAGCAGGCAGCGTTGCATCATGGTGCGGGCCGGTTGCACGTCGAAGTCGCGCCAGGTGTGGCCCACGGAAAGGTAAGTCACCCGGCCGCGGCCCCAGCGGCGCACCCAGCATACCGGCATCTCGCAGCCTTGGGCGATGGTGGTGGCAGCCAGTACGTGGTTGCCGGGGTCCACGTGCAGGTAGTACCGCTCGGTGTCGTGCATTTCGAAATCGCCCAGGCCCCGCGTGATGTAGTGCTCGTGGTCGACGATCCGCACCGTCCAGCGGTCGAGAATGTCGCCGGGGTGGGCGACGAACTGCCCGCCGACCATGTACTGATATTGTGTGTTGGCGCGGAAGGCGTCGCCCATGCCGCCGTGCCAGCCCGCCAGCCCGCAACCGTCGGCGACGATGTCGCACAGGTTGCGTTCCTGCGCCGCGCTCAGTTCGCCCAGCGTCCAGCAGGGCACGATCAGGTCGCAGGCCCGCAGCAGCTCGAGGTCGTCGAAGGCCGCCAGCTCGTCGCGCAGCAGCACCTCGAAACCCTGTTGCGCCAGCCACGGCGCGAAGACTTCGACCGACTCGCGCGGCGTATGGCCTTCCCAGCCGCCCCAGACGAACAGGACGCGCGGCATCACTCGTTCTCCTGTCCGTTGCGGGCGTCGTCGCGCGGGTCCGGCGGCGCGGCCGGGCGGCGCCCCAACGGCGCGCGGTCCATCATGATGACCACCAGTGTCTGATCGGCCCGCAGCGGCGCGTCGACATCGGGCGGCGACTGGACGCCGCCGTCGGGATTCTCGACCGCGATGACCTGTGCGCCGAACCGCCTCGAAAAACCTGCCTGCCGCAACGACTGGCCCACCACGTCGGCCGGCACGGGCATGCGATGGACCAGGTCTTTCTGCACCGGCTGCAGGCCCATCAGCAACTGGGCCAGCTGCCCTTCCTGCTTGATGGCCACCAGCTCGCGGTGCTCGGCCAGCACGGCCCGGTACAGCTCGGTCAGATGGCGCTGCACGGTCTCGAAGACCGCATGGCGGGTCAGCATGCCCAGCCAGCGGCGGTCCTCGCGGGCCACCACCGGGATCACGTCGTAGGCCGCGTTGCGGAAGACGTGCAGCGCGTGGTAGAGGTCTTCGTCGGGATAGAGCGTGGCCGGCCCGGTGCTCATCATGTCGGCAGCGATCACCGCCTCGCCCAGCACCGGCTCCTGCATGATGCGGCGCAGCTCGGTGACCGAGATCAGTCCTTCGAGCTTGCCGTCGCGCGCCACGGCGAAAACCGGCCGCGAATCGCTCTGCATCATGCGGATCATCTGCGACAACGTCGTGTTGGGCGCCACCGTCGGCTGCCAGCGGCGCTCCATCGCGTCGGCGACGGTGTGGGCTTCGAGCAGGTGTACGATGGCGTCACCGGCGTGCGCGGGCGAGTCGGCCACGCTGCGCACCTGTTCGCGGTTCAGGCCCCAGGGCCGCCCGATCACGTAGGCGATGATGCACACCACCATGGTCGGCACGATCAGGCCGTAGCTGCCGGCCATTTCGATCGACATGACGATCGCCGCCAGCGGTGTCCGCATCGAGCCGGCCAGTACGCCGCCCATGCCGACCGGGATCAGCGACTCGCGCAGCGGCTCGGGGAACGTCCCCGGATAGAAGGCCTCGAGCACAGCGCCCACGAACGCCCCGGCCACGCCGCCGATGAAAACGCTGGGACCGAGGATGCCGCCGGGAGCACCGCTGCCGACGGTCAGCGCCGTGGCCACGCACTTGCACAACGCCACCGCGCCGAAGAGCTTGGCCCACCACCACCAGCCGTGGCCGCTGGTCAGCAGCGTCTGGCTGTCCATCGCGTGGCGGATGAAGACGTAGCGGCCGTCCATGACCTGCGGCAACAGGCAGGCCAGCACCCCGGTCAGCAGGCCGCCGATCGCCGGCGTGAGCCAGATCGGCAGCCGCGAGGCCGGCCGCAGGTGCTCCTCGACCGCCCGGAAACACAGGCAGAAGAAGATGCTCAGTCCACCCGAGAGGATCCCCAGCAGCGTATAGGGCACCAGCTCGACCGGAGCGGTGAACACCAGGCGCTCGGCATTGGGGATCAGGTGCTCGCCGAAACCCATGAAGGCCATGTAGGTCGAATAGCCGATCACCGAGGCCACGAACGACGGCACCATGGCCTCCGATTCGAACTCCGGCTCGCGGTAGAGAATCGACGTGGCGAACAGCGCCCCGCCCAGCGGGCAGCGGAAAATCGCCCCGATGCCCGCCGCACAGCCGGCGATCAGCAGTACGCGCCGTTCGCGCGGCGTCATGCCGAACAGCCGCCCCGCCAGCGAACCCAGCGCGGCCCCCAGCGCGGCCATGGGTCCCTCGGGTCCGGCCGACCCGCCGCAGGAGATCACGCCCACCGCGGCCCCGGCCTTGACCGCCGGCGTCTTGAAGCCCAGCTTGCCCAGTTGGCGATGGAAGGCCCGCACGACCACGTCGGTGCCGTGTCCGGTCTCGCCCCGGCAGATCCACCAGACCAGCAACCCCGAGATCAGGCCGCCGGCCGCCGGCAGCAGCAACACGCCCCAGTGGAAGTGCAGCACGTCGGCCCCGCCCAGGTGCGTGAAGCGTCCGACCAGCAGGTCGGAGCCGTGATGCAACCCCCACTCCATCAGGGCCGCGGCCACGCCGCCGGCCACGCCCACCAGCCCGGCCATGCTGAACATGCGCGCCCAGCGTGTGGCCGGTCGCGTGAAGCGTGACGGAATACTGGTCACGATGTTCATCGAAGCGCACCTCGGCGACCAGAGCAGGGCTGGCCCCGGCAAGAAAGCGTACTTGCTGGTCCGATGCTCACCTTCCCGGCGATCCCCGGCGGGTCGCAAATTGTAGCGCTTCGCCGCGCGCCGTACAATGTGACCTTTCCGGCCCGCCGACGGTCCGTCAGGTTCTCACGAAACGGTGGCAATCATGCGCAACCAACTGCTGCACGTTTACCGCAACACGCCCTTCGGACGCGAGACGCTGCTCCAGTCGGCCTACTTCTGCCGGCAATACGCCGGCCTGTCGCTGGCGATCTACGTGCCGCATCACCCGCGTTTCGAGATGCGCTTCGAGTCGGGCGACGTACTGGTCTTTCTGGACAAGTCCTACCTCTTAGCGCCGCACTCGGCCCGCGAGCACGCCAGCCGCATCCTCGACGAGGTCGGCGTCGAGCATGAGTTCCTGTCAGCCACCGACGAGGCCGCCCAGGAACTGCCGGTCCTGCCGACCGACTTCAAGTACATGGCCTGTCCGCGCGTGGTCAGCCAGCAGTCGCACCGCATCGGCCTGGGGCATATCGGCCCCAAGGTACGCAGCATCGTCCAGCACGCCCCGTTTCCGGTATTGATCCCCTCGTCGAACTACAAGCCCTGGCGACACGTGGCCATCTTCTACGGCCCCACCGACCTGGGCATCAAGACCGCCGAGCTGGGCATCAGCGTGGCCCGCATCGCCGGCGTGCCGTTCACGATCTTCACGCAGCTCGATGGGATAAGCCGCCAGGAGTGCGAGCGGCGGCTGGCGCAGGCCGGCCTGCTGGAACGCATCGACAACACCGCCGGCCGCTGGGTGGTATTCGAGCGGGGCACGTTCGAGGAAAACCTTTTCGAGGTGCCGCACGACGCGCTGGTGGTCGTGGGGGCGGGCGCCGGGCCGCTGCTCAAGGAGCTGGTATTCGGCAGCCACCTGGAGAAGATCCAGTCGTTCCTGCCCAACCCGCTGCTGGTCACCGGCCCGCACTGGCACGCGTCGATCTGACCAGCAGAACACTGCGAGAGGGGGGATTCGAACCCCCACGGGATACCCCACGGGAACCTAAATCCCGCGCGTCTGCCAATTCCGCCACTCTCGCAAGGACCCCAAACGGCCATGCGATTGTAGCCGCCCCACCCCGGCCGCCTCAACTGTCACACGATCGGACCGTGGCCCGTGAGCGGGCGTGAGGCAAGCGGGTGAATCGGCCCGGATCGCTCACGCCGCGAGATTACCCGCCGTAATTCGCCAGCAGTATGGCCAGATCCGCCAGATCCACGCAGTCGTCGCCGTTGAAGTCGGCCCGGGCGTCGTAGCCGGCGTCGCCGGCGCACAGCCCGTAGGTCGCCAGCAGGTTCGCCAGATCGGCCAGATCGACGTCACCGTCGCCGTCGATGTCGCCGGGCAGCGTCTCGCTGCCCTCCAGGACGATCTCGTAGTAGGCGTCGGTGGTGTGGCCGCGCCAGTATTCCATGTTGAAGTCGCTGACCTCCATGAAGCGGTACCAGATCTGCCCGTTGTGCTCGATCCGCAGGACGCACACGCCGTTGGCGATGCCGTAGGTGTGCTGGATCGGCCCCGAGGAAAACGGGTTCTGCGGCATGTGGGCGTAGCCGTCCGCATCGGTGGTGAAGAACAGGTCGGGCGTGTTGTCGATCGTCTTGCCGTACCACGTGCCGGCGTAGCCCTGGGCCTGGTAGACCCGCACGTCGGCCCCGGCCCGCGGTCGGCCGTACTGGTC
>CAZRSM010000472.1:0-19224 GCA_964602755.1 uncultured Planctomycetales bacterium | reverse complement strand
CGTGCCGCCTGTCAGCAGCGCATTGGCGCGAAACAGCAGTTGCGACGCGGGCGGATAGATGGCCGCCAGGTCGCGATGATTGATGTATGGCCATACCCATGACAACTCCTGGGCCAGCGGCGCGAGCTGCGGATCGTCCGGCGCCAGAACGTAGGGATTGTGCCCGTGGGTCTGGACGATGCCTTCCCAGAGATAGCGGTACACATCGCCGCTGGTGGCCGGCGTAAGCGGCAACAGCGTCAGGCGGAAGACCAGGCCGGCGACGATCACCAGGGCCAGCTCGCCACCACCGGCCCGCCGGCGCCACTGGGCGGGTGGGCCGAGGCGATAGAGCAGCCAGCCCAGGGCGACCGTAGCCAGCACGTAGCCGGCCAGCACCAGGGTCACCTGGCGAGCCGGCGTGGTCGCCAGGTGGGGCAAGGCTACGGCAACCTCGATTGCCACCGCGCAGCCGATGAGGGTGGACAGCAGCGTGGGCCGCGGGCCGGAGGATCGTCCGTGCTTGCGTCTGGCGGGCGCCACGATAAGCCGGACCTCGAGGAAACTCTGGTTGGCTCGACCGCACCTCGCAGCGCGCAGTCTATGGCGCGGCGACCGGTCGACCAAGGGCGCGAGGAGCGCACCGGCGGGAACGAGTGAAGAATGACGAGTACCAAATGGCGAATTGACGTTGCCGGTTTCTCCGGAGACAGTCCGGCGAGCGGGCGTCCGGGGCGCGGCGCTGGAACCGCGTCAGCGGCGGGCAAGCTGTTTGGCCGCCGCCTCCACCACGTTGCGCAGCAGCATCGCCACGGTGACCGGGCCGACGCCGCCCGGCACGGGCGTGATGGCCCCGGCGACGCGGCTGGCGTGCTCGAAATGCACGTCACCGACGGTCTTGGAGACCAGCCGGCCCTGCTCGTCGGGCGCTTCGACGCGGTTGATGCCGACGTCGATGACCACGGCTCCGGGCTTGATGTGGTGGGCGTCGATTATGTGGGGTTTGCCGACCGCCACCACCAGGATGTCGGCCCGGCGGGTGTGGGCGGGCAGGTCGCGGGTGGCGATGTGGCAACTGGTGACGGTGGCCATCCGGGTGGTCAAGAAGGCCGAGATGGGCCGGCCCACGATGCGGCTCTGGCCCACCACCACCGCCTCGGCCCCGCGCACCTGGACTCCACTGCGGCGGATCATCTCCATCACCGCCAGCGCCGTGCAGGGAGCCAGGATGGGAGCATCGTAGAACAGCCAGCCGATGTTGGCCGGACTGACGCCCTCGACGTCCTTGTAAGGGTCGATGCGATACTGGGCCGCGGCGGCGTCGATGTGCGGCGGCGTGGGCAGTTGCAGCATGATGCCGGTGACGTGCGGGTCGCGGTTGAGCCGGTCGATGCGCTCCAGCAGCTCGTCCTGGGTGGTCTCGGCGGGCAGCTCGATCAGCTCGTGGCACACTCCGGCCTGCAGGCAGCGGTGACGCTGCGAGGCGGCATACAGCCGGGCTGCCGGGTCGTCGCCGACCAGAATGGCGCACAGCCTGATCTCGCCGTAGCGCACGGTGTGCGCCGCGATGCGGTCGCTGACTTCGTTGCGAATCTCGGCCGCGATGGCCCTGCCGTCGAGGATGGTGGCCGACATCGAAGACTCCCGGTCGGCCAACACTGTAGAACGCGAAGCGGAAAGTGCAAAGTGCTCGAACGGGCCAGCGGGTCGCGAGCAGCCCGGCTGTCCGGTGGCTCAGCTCGTCCGTCGGCTGCTACCCCCCCTGTGGCCCCCCCTTCAGACGCGGCGACGGTCGGAAACGCGGGCCGACCGCGGTTGGCTGCGTGTCAGACCGCGGCCTGCTCCACGCGGAAAGCCCGTCCGTCGGCGGTGCGCACCCAGACCTGGTTGCGACCGTTTTCCTTGGCCCTGTAGAGCATCTCGTCGGCGGCGCTGATCAGGGCCTCGGGGCCGCTGTGGTCGTCGGTACGTTCGGCCACGCCCAGGCTGACGGTGACCGGGATGTAGGTGCCTTCGAAGACGAAATCGGTCTGCTCGATAGCGCCGCGGATGCGCTCGGCCAGCGCGGCGGTGCCGTCGGCGTCGTTCTGCGGACTGGCGATGCAGAACTCCTCGCCGCCGAAGCGGCCCAGGATGTCGTAAGGCCGCAGGCAGTCGCGGCAGACGCGGGCCACCTGCTTGAGCACGAAATCGCCGGCGGCGTGTCCGTAGGTGTCGTTGACCGACTTGAACTTGTCGATGTCGAACATGATGCAGCCCAGCGGCTGGTCCTTGCGCTGCACCATGGCCCAGGCCTCGGCGAAGCGCTCGAACAGGTGCCGGCGGTTGGCCAGGCCGGTGAGCGTGTCGGTGTTGGCCAGGTGTTCGAGCCGTTCGTTGAGCTTGGTCAGCTCGGCCTGACGTTCGAGCAGCTCGGTCTGGAGGCGGTAGATGCGCTCGCCGGCCCGCAGGCGGGCCAGCAGCTCCTGGCGGTGATAGGGCTTGGTGAGGTAATCGTCGGCGCCGGCCTCCAGGCCGGCAACGATCTGTTCCTTCTCGCTGTGGGCGGTCAGCAGGATGTAGTACACGAAACCCAGGACACCCTCGTTGCACAACGCCCGCACCACGCGGCAGAGTTCCAGTCCGTCCATCACCGGCATCGACCAGTCGGCCACCACCACGCACGAGTTGAGCCGCCGAATGACCTCCAGCGCCTCGCGGCCGTGCTCGCACGCCGCGACCTCGTAGCCGGCGTTGCCGAGCTGTCGCGCCAACAGGATCCGCGACGGCTTGTCGTCCTCGGCCAGCACGATGCGGGGATTGATCTGCTTCGACATGTCTCTTCCCGACAATCACGAACCCGATCTTGGCAATCGCCGACCGACGTGCGAACCGTCGGCGACCCGCGTACCTGGAACATCGGCTCAGCCACGGTGCGAGACCATTAAGCGAAGCCCCCCGCGTACAACCGGTTTCCGACCCCATAACCGGCAGTAGCGCTCACGATTATCACCCGGGCGCCTCGCGCCAAACGCCGACCCGGCGCTGGCCGGCGCAGGCCGACGACCGGTAAAGTGTGGCGCAAGATGGCGAACGACGATCGCCGACGGCACAACCGCCGTGTGGCCCGGCAGCGACCTGTGAGCAGTACGAACGCCGACAAACCGCAGAAACAGCTCTGGCTGATCGCTTCGCAGGGTGAGACGCACGAAGCGCCGGCCGTCGAGGTAGCCCTGCGCATGCGCACCTGCCGCCTCTACAGCTACAGCGTGCCCGCTGCCCTGGCCGCCGAGGTCCAGCCGGGAACGCTGCTGCGCGTGCCGTACGGGCGCAGCGGCCGACTGGTCGAGGGCTGGTGCGTTCGGCGGCGCCAGGCCCCCTACCTGCAAACGCTCAAGCCGATCGCCGAAGTGCTGCCGGCCCGGCTGCCGCTGAGTGAGAAGCTGATCGAGCTGGGCCTGTGGACGGCGGAATACTACGGCTGCTGGCCGGCCCGCACGCTCGAGGCGCTGGTGCCGGCGATCATGCGCCAGAAGCGTTATCGGACGGTGCAGTACGTGCGCAGAACGGAAGCCGAGCCTGGCGGGCGCCTGTCGAGCCAGCAGCAGCGTCTGCTGGAAGTGCTCGCGCCGGGCCCGCTCGAACGCCACGCGGCCCTGGCCGCAGCGCAAGTCAGCGCCGCCACGCTGCGCTCGCTGCAGAAGCGCGGCCTGATCGAGCTGTCCGCCGTCCGCGAGCCGGCACCCGAAGAGCCGCCGGACCAGTCGGCGCCGCCGGCCGAGGTCCCGCCCACGCCGGAAGACCGGTTCCAGCTCACGCCGGGACAGAGCCGGGCGCTGGAGGTCATCTGTCGGCGGGCGCAGGCGACCGACGGCCGCTTCGGCGTCATCGTGCTGTTCGGCGTGCCGGGCAGCGGCAAGACCGAGGTCTACGTGCGCGCCATCCGGGCGGTGATCGCCGGGGGGCGGCAGGCGATCGTGCTGGTGCCGGAGATCGCGCTGGCGACGCAGGTGGTCCAGCGGCTGGCCAGGCGCTTCGCGCGCGTGGCGGTTCTGCACAGCCGGCTGCCGGCGGCGGCGCGGCGGCGGACGATCAATGCCATCCGCGCGGGGCAGGTGGACGTGGTGATCGGCACACGCACGGCGGTCTTCGCTCCCTGCCCGCGGCTGGGGCTGCTGGTGGTCGACGAGGAGCAGGAAACCAGCTTCAAGAACCTGCAAGCGCCCTTCTTCCACGCCCGCGACGTAGCGATCAAGCGCGGGCAGCTCGAAGACGTACCGGTGGTGCTCGGTTCGGCCACGCCGGCGCTGGAGACCTGGCACAACGCCCGGACGCTCAGACATTACGAGCTGTGCGAGCTGCCCGAGCGCGTGCCGGGAGCGGCTTTGCCCGAGGTGCGCGTGGCCCGCAGCGTGTCGCGCCGGCCCGACGGCGAACCCGGCGGTCTGAGCGGCACCCTGGTTGCCGAGCTGCGCAAGACACTGGAGGCCGGTGACCAGGCGATCCTGCTGCACAACCGGCGCGGCTATGCCACGCACTTGCGCTGCGGTCGCTGCGGAATGGCGGTGGGCTGTCCGCGCTGCGGCGCCCACCTGGTCTATCACCGCGCCGACGAGCGGCTCAAGTGTCACCGCTGCGGCGCGTGGCGCGACGTGCCGCGCACCTGCCTGGACCAGACCTGCGGCGGGGTGCTCTTGCGCGTCGGGGCCGGCATCCAGCGGCTCGAGCGCGAGCTGGAGCAGCGGTTCCCGCGAGCGCGTCTGCTGCGGCTCGACAGCGACACCATGCGCCGCCGGGAAGACTACGCCGCGGCGCTCGAGCGTTTCGCCCGCCGCGAGGCCGACATCCTGATCGGCACGCAGATGGTGGCCAAGGGGCTGGACTTTCCGGGTGTGCGGCTGGTGGGTGTGCTGGACGCCGACGCGGCGCTGTGGCTGCCGGACTTCCGGGCGGCCGAGACCGTCTTCCAGTTGCTGGTTCAGGTGGTGGGACGGGCCGGCCGGCGCGAAGGCCAGTCGCTGGCGCTGCTGCAGGCCGATGACCCGACGCATCCGGTCATCGCAGCGGCCTGCAAGATGGACTATGCCGCATTCGCGGCCAGCGAGCTGGCCGTGCGGCGCGAGCTGGGCGACCCGCCGTTCGCGCGGCTGATTCGGCTGATCCTGGCTGACAAGCAGATCCGTCAGGCCCGCGACCAGGCCGCCGAACTGGCGCTGCGCTGGCGTGAGCTGGCCGGGCGGGTTCACGCGGGGATTCGCCTGGAGGAGCCGACCGACTGCGTGGTGCCGCGGCTGCGCGAGCTGCATCGCGTACAGGTGCTGGTACGGCTGCCGCGGGGGCTCGACCCGCGGGTGCTGCTGAGGCGGGTTTTCGACGAGAAGCTGGCGGCTCCGCGGGTCGCGCGTTTCACCATCGACGTCGACCCGGTGGACATGCTGTAGAACGACCGGCCGCCGCACCACTCCTGACGACGAGCGGTGCGGCGGCTCTGGATTTCGAGCGGCCGGACAACCGGCCGTGAGCGAAGGTCAGTCGCCCTCTTCGTCGCCGGTGACCAGCGTGAAGAGGTTCTTGACCGCGGCCTTGACGGATACCGCCTGCGAGGAGAGCTCCTCGGCAGCAGCGGCCGACTCTTCGGCGTTGGCGGCGTTCTGCTGGGTGGCCTGGTCGATGCGGCTGACCGCCCCGGCGATCTGGTCGACGCCGCGGGCCTGTTCGGCGCTGGCGACCGAAATGTCGTTGACCAGGGCCCCGATCTCGCTGACATCGCCCACGATGGAAGAGAGGGCGGTGTTCATCTCCTCGGAGACCTCGGCTCCCTGCTGGACCTTGTCGACGGCTTCCTGGATCAGAGCGGTGGTTTCGCTGGCGGCTTCGGCGCTGCGCATGGCCAGGCTGCGCACCTCGTCGGCCACGACCGCGAAACCCTTGCCGTGCTCGCCGGCGCGGGCGGCTTCCACCGCGGCGTTGAGCGCCAGCAGGTTGGTCTGGAAGGCGATCTCCTCGATGACCTTGATGATCTTGCCAATGCGATTCGAAGCGTCGCTGATATCGCTCATGGCGCTGTTGAGGCGGCCCATGGTCTGGCTGCAGTTCTCGACGCCGCCGCGGGCCTGGCTGGCCAGCGAATTGGCCTGCTCGGCCTTCTCGGCGTTGGAGCGCGTGGCCGAGGACATCTCCTCGAGGGCGCTGGTGGTCTGTTCGAGCGACGAGGCCTGCTCGCAGGCGGCCTCGGCCAGCGTCTGGGAGGCCGAGGAGACCTGGGCGGCGGCGTCGCTGACCTGATCGGCCCCGTCGTTGAGGGCCGATACGATCCGCAGCAGCGGGGCCGTGACACGCTGGCGCAGGTAGACCAGCACGAAGGCAAAGACCGCCAGGCCGACTCCCAAGGCGCCGACCTGCACGTACTTCATGAACGCCGTGCGCTTCTCGGACTCGGCCTGGAACATGCCGACGGCCTTGTTCATTTCGGCCAGCAGGCCCTGGTTCTCACCCAGGACGGCGTTGAGGGCGGTGATGAACTGCGGGTGGCGGGTTCCTTCTTCGCTGAAGATGATGTCGAGGTTCTTGCGGAACTTGGCCCACAGACCGGCTACCTTCTCGAGCTGAGCGCGGATATCGGGGTTCTCGCAAGGCGGCAGAACGGGGTGATTATCGCCCATGGTGGTCTCGCCGCCGTCGATCAGGGCCACGAGCGTCTCGTTGAACAGGTTGGCGGCGCCGAGGGCCTCGGCCTTGTGCTGCTCCATCTTGCTGGCGCGGGTGGGCCAGTACACCGAGATGGCCCCGCGCAGCTCGCCGACCTTGTAGCCGGTGGCATGGTCGTCGGGATAACGGGCCTTGACGAACTCGGGCACCTGGTCGGGATCGCCGTGGCACGTCAGGCAGGCTTCCTTGACGAAGATCGGGCGCATGTAGCGGATATAGGCCTGGCCGTCTTCGACGACCTTTTCGACCCAGTCACGGTCTTTCCAGGCAGCCGGGTCGGCAGCCATCTCGCCGAGCACCTTGGCCTCGTAATCGTCGGGTTTGTTGGCCGGGTTGCGGTACTTGAGCGAGACCTGGCGCAGGCGCACGTCGCTGCCCTGCGAGAACTCGTCGGCCACCTGCCGGGCCGCGGCGGCCGGAGCGAAGTTGAGCGTCTCCGGCCCGAGCTCGAACTCGCCGGCCTGCTTGGCCTGCTTGATGGAGGTGGCCAGGTGCCCGCGCAGGTCGACCAGCACGTCGACCAGCTTGCGGGCCTCGTCGATCTCGCGCAGCTCGATCACGTAGCCCAGCGTGGCCTTGGTGAGCTTCTGGGTGAGCATGCGCTGCCGACCGGCCAGATTGATGGTGATGGCGTCGGCCTTCTGACTCTCGGTCACCCAGAAGGTCACGCCGACGATGCCGGCGATCAGAATTGCAAATACGCTGACGAGCAAGCCGAGCCGGACACTGAGGGAGAGTCGCTTTTTCATGGTGTTCCTCGGTCGTCGTGTGGGCGGCGCGAACCGCGCTTTGCCAAGAGCCAGTAGCGATTGGTTCCGTTACCGCCGGGCTGGGGCGCTCGAGGGCGCAGCAGCCGCGCCGGCGCACCCGCAACACGCCTGGGTGCCTTTCCCTACATCGGCATTTGTGAGGTCGAGTTGATGACGGGATATGAGGAAAAGCCCGAGGCGCCGAGATTATCCGCCGGTGCGGGCTTCGGGCACCGAACCCGTGAGCGGTTGCGCCAACCTGTCAGGAACCTGTCAAATCGAAAAAAAGCCGGCCGCCAGATCAAAAACTTGGGCCGCCCGTGGCAATGCTTGCGCCGCCAAAACACGCGACTTGCGCACCGCCGGCAGCGCGTAAGTCCACCTGACAGGCTGTCAATAGATGCTGTCTGGCGACCGCGATTTGCATTCGCGTTTTTTATGGGAAATACTTCAACTGCGACGATGAGGTCGCAACGGCTCGGCACCACGGCCGATCCACCAGCAGCTCCGGCAGGGACGCCCGCAACTCTCAAAGACTGCCGATCGGTCTGCGGCAACGCGTGACGCGGCACGAGGTGAACACATAAGCCCGAGAGGCGCGGGCCCCGAATGCTGTGGAACGGACCGGTGCGCAAACCCTACGGAGGTCGCCTTTCCCGCATGTTCGGCTGTCGGGCGGCGGGAAGGCCAGGCAGGAGCCGATCGACACTCTGGGGCGCCGGCCGGCCGTGCTTGCGGGCGCGGTCGGCAGAAGCGCGTGAGAGGAAGGGCCCTATCGGCCCCAAGGCTGCTGCGGGTGAACCTCGGAAGGGGCCTGAAGCCCAAGGGAGCAGCCAGCGGTCGCGGGGCGCGAGCAGCGCCGCCGGTCGCCAGGGACTCCTGGAAGGGGCGAAGCCCAGGAGCCGCGGCCGTCCGTGACGGGTCGCCGACGCTGCTGTCGGCGGCGGCAGCGGGCGGAGAAACGGCAGGTGGGTCCGCCTCGGCGGTAACGTCGGGGCACCTTCCGGGAGGGGAAAGCTCCGAAGGGCGAATCCCAGGAGCGCCGCCGGCACGAAACAAGGCCGGCAGGGGCTCGGAAGGAGTAAACCGTCGAGAGGGTAGCCAAACCCTGAGGGCGGAACGTAGCGGGGCGTGGAACCCCCGCGATCAGGTGGACTTCCGGGCCTTGATGTGCTGAAGGGAACCAAAGTCCATGAGAGGAGCCGGCCCGCTGCGGCGGCCGGCCAGGGTTCGCCGGGCAAGACTCTAAAGGGAGGCCCAACTCGACAAGAGGTATCGTGTCGGCGTCTTTCTAAAACGAGCGCCGGCGCGGCGACGGCCGGGGAAAACCGCAAGGTCGAGGCAACGGCCGACGGCGAAGCGGGAGTGCCTAACCGATACGGGCGCTACCCGGACCGACGCGAGACTCTAAACGAGAGGCCGATCCCACAAGAGGACGGATCGTCGGCGGTGACGCCGGCGGCCCGAGCGGCGGGCTCGAAAACTCTGGAGGACCACGACGGGCCGGTTGCGATACCTCACGTCGCTTCTTTCCTGCGCGCCGCGCCGCCCGCCAGCAGCTTTGGCCAGGCGAAATCGGAGAAGATGCCGCCGGTGTGGATGAAGACCACCGGGCGCTGCCGGCCGAAACGGCCGGCCTGGATGCCGTCGACCACGGCCAGGAACGCCTTGGCGGTATACACCGGGTCCAACAGGATGGCCTCGCAGCGGGCCAGCTCGAGCAGGCAGTCGACCGACCGCTTACTTGGAACCCCGTAGCCCGCGCCCACATACCCCTGCATCAGCTCAGCCGCGTTCGGATCATAGCGCACCGGCAGGTCGTACTGCTCGATGGTCGCGCGGCACAGGCGCTCGAGATTGGCCGCGTGGTGTAAGACATCTTCGCTGACCGGGATCCCCCACAACTTCCAGTGGTCGAGCCGATAGGCCAGCTTGCCCAGCACCAGTCCCGCCAGCGTGCTGCCCGACGAGGTCGCCACCACGATGTCGCACTCGCCTACGCCGGCGCGCTGAAGCTGCTCGGCCAGCTCGGCGGCGGCCCGGATATAGCCCCAGCAACCCAGCGGCTCGGCGGCCCCCATCGGAATGAAACGAGGCTTGCGACCGGCGGCCTCTTCGTCCCGCAGCACGCGGGCGACGATCAGGTCGTGCTCACGCTCGAATCGCTGCCGCTCGAAGCACGACATCCGCGCCCCGAACAACTGCGACATCAGATGATTGCCCAGCGGCGGCCCGGCCGGCGGCGGCGGGCGCAGCAACAGATGGCAGCCCAGCCCCAGCCGGGCACAAACCGCCGCCGTGGTCCGGCAGTGATTGGACTGCGGCGTGCCTTCGGTGATGAGCGTATCGCAGCCGGCCTCGAGCGCGCCGGCCACGATGTACTCGAGCTTGCGTACCTTGTTGCCGCTGAGTTCCAGACCGGTCAGATCGTCGCGTTTGATCCAGAGCTGGGCCCCGCCCAGTTGCCGGGCCAGCCAATCGGCGCGTACCAGCGGCGTCGGCAGCCTGGCCAGCGGGACGCGCGGTGGTTGTCTGACCGGCATGGCGGCAACACCCCGTCGGGAAACCGGCGGCCAGCGGGACATCGACGACCGAGACCCGCGCGCCGGCACCCCACCCGGATTCTACCACACTCCCCACCGCTGCCGGAACCGTCGAGCCGCGCGGCGGCGCCTGACCCCCGGCGGCAATCCGGGTATAGTGTTCGCCTTGTCGGCCGGAAGAACGAGCAGCAACCGGGGCCCGCAGCGCGGAAACAGCATGACCAACCCGGATGACAACCTGTCGCCAGGCAACTGGGTCGATCGACTGGCCTTTCACCGGCCCGACCTGGTCTTCGTGGCCCCCATGATCGTCTACCTGGCACTGCTGGGGCTGCGCGACTCGGTGATTCCCTATGAGTACCGCTGGGCGGCCAGCCTGCTGCGCGGCGTCGGCGGACTGGCGGTGGTATGGGTGTTTCGGCGTCACCTGCCGCCGCTGGGCAAGCCACACTGGCTGCTGGCGGTGGTCATGGGGGCGCTGATCGCGGCGGGCTGGTACTACGGGCAGTATGCCGCCAACGCCCTGGGCCTGCCGCACCGTATGCCGATCTTCCTGTTTCCCGGCGAGTTCGAGCTGGTCGATCCGCTGGCCAAACTCGAAGAGCTGGGCGCCGCGGCGGCCTTCTGGCCGATCGTGGTGTGCCGCATCGCGGTGGCCTCGGTCACGGTGCCGGTGGTCGAGGAGTTGTTCTGGCGCGGCTTTCTGCTGCGGGCTTTCATCAGGTGGGATGACTTCGAGCGTGTGCCGCTGGGAACCTTCACGTGGCGCTCATTTGTGCTGACCGCGCTGCTGTCGACGCTCGAACATCCCGACAACTGGGCGGTGAGCATCCCCTGCTGGTTCGCGTTCAACGCCCTGATGTACTGGAAAAAGAGCCTGCTGTTCCTGATGCTGGTACACGGCCTGACCAACCTGTTTCTGTATCTGTGGGTCGTCTACCAGGCGCTGGCGCTGGGCAACCAGCAGGCCTGGATGTTCTGGTGATCTGAGATGACCACCCTGCGGCTCTGGTGGCTGGGAGTAGCCCTGGCGACGGCGGCCGTCGGCCAGGTGACCCAGTCGCAACCCGTCAGCCACGAGGAGCGGCTCTGGCGGCAGATCATCCAGGCGCGACAGTGTCGCCGCCACGACGGCGAGCCGTATGAGCGCTACCTTCAGCGGCTCCTGCCGGCCAAGCGCCGGGAGCTCGAGCTGACCGAAGCTTACCTGTCGTCCTACCCCGGCGGCCGGCAGCGCGACGCCGCGGCCCGCAGACGCCTGCAACTGCTGTTCGAGATCGGCACGCTTACCGGCGGGCAGTACCGCGAGCTGTGCGCCGCTATCAGACAGGACTTGCAGCATCCGCTCTCGCCCAGCGCCGCCGACGAGGCGGCCTATTGGGCGCTGATCTGTGGGCGGGTGCGCGCCGGTGATCCGACGAGCCTGCCGGCCGGCGGCGCGCTGCCGGCGGCCGACGATGCGCTCCTGGCGGCGCTGCGCGATTATGTGGGCCGCTTCCCGCACGGACGATACGTGCCGCGGGCGGTCGAGGTACTGTTTGCCCAAGCCGAGCGGACCGCGGCGCTCGAAGAAATGCAAAGCTGCGTGCGGCGGCTGGAGCGTGACTTCGCCGACCATCCGCTGACCGCCCAACTGGCCGGTCGGTTGCGGCGCTGGCGGCTGCGCGGCCGGGTGGTGCCGCTGGCGCTGTACGACCGCGACGGGCGAACGCTGGAACTGAAGACTCTGCGCGGCCGTCAGGTGCTGATCGTGGTGTGGGCGGCCTTCGACGAGAAATCGGTCGACTGCCTGCAGAGCGTGGCCCGGTACGTCGAGCAGCACCCACGGGCAGAAGCGGTGGGCGTGGACATCGACGTTTCGTGCGATGAGATGCGCCTGGTGTGCCGCAAGACGGGCGTCACGTTCGAGCAGTTCAACGATGGACGCGGCTGGGCCGGCGAGTTCCTGCGGTATTGGGGAATCAAACGCATACCGTTCGTGATGGTGCTGGACGCCGAGGGGCGCCTGGTGGACTGGGCCGAGGGGGCGGATTGTCGCGGACTGCTCGAACGACTCGAGGCTTCGCCGGCCCCGACGACGAGCCAGCCGGCAAGAGAGAGCTGGAACCAGTCCGAAACGCTCCCTTCCCTTCCGGCGAGGAGCACGGGGGAAATGCCCGCGCGGGTGAAACCCGCGCGGCTGTCTGCGGGTTCGTGGCGGGGGCACTGCCTGATATCCGGCTTTGCGTTGGCGGCTCGCGTTAGCTGGCTTCGACCCCCCTGTGGTCCCCCCTGAAAGGAGGGACGGTCGGCGGCGCGGCCGGTGCGAGGGTCGGTCAAGAAGGTCGCGGCGCGCGTGCCGCGGAACTCCCCTCCCTTTCAGGGAGGGGCTGGGGGAGGGTGGAGGTTCCGTACGAGAACAGTCCCCGCTGCGCCGAACGAGCTGTGCTCGTGGTGGGCGGTACCCACCCTACCTCTTGGCGCCCTTGGCGTCTTGGCGGTTTCTGGCGGACGCTGTCATGCCGTATTCATGGTCGGCGGTGCCCACCCTACGGATTGGCGCCCTTGGCGATTCATTCGAACAGTCCATGCAAATACCACCCCCCGGTTTCCAGGTCGCGGAAGATCCACAGGTGACTGCCGGAGGTGGTACAGAGGCGGTAATAATCCCGGCGAACGTCGACGCCGCGCCACCAGCCCGTTTCGATCCGCTCCGGCCCCCAGGTGCGGGCGGTGCAGTGCCAGTGGCCCCAGAACCATATCCGCGTCGGCGGCTCGTCGGCCGCGGGGCACTCTGCCTGCAACGGCAGCGGCCGGGGCAGCAGGCGCAGCGGGCGGGGCGGCAGATTCTCGCCATAAAGAGCCGATTCGCCCCGGCGGTGCTGCCGCCCCCACAGGACGTCGGCGGCGCACGTGAGCCGGAAGCTGCATTCGGGCTGGTGGTCTTCGACCAGCTCGGCCAGCAGTACCCGCCGCGCTCCCAGGCGGTTGACCAGCCGATCGAGCAGCCGCGCGAAATCCTCCTGCTGGCCCGGCGCCGGCGGCTCGAAAAGCTCCATCTGGGCCGCCGCCAGCGGCGCTGTCTGGCCGGCGATCAGCCGCAGGCCCACCAGCCCGCGGCTCAAGTCGACGTTCTCGAACCGCCCGCGCACGATCGGTTCGACGTATTGCAGATCGTGCAGTGCCCGCGAGAACCCCACCGCCAGGTTGTACGTCTGGCCCGCTTCGAACGTCAGCAGCACGTCCAGCCGCCGCACGGCCAGGTGACGCTGGTGCAACTCGGCGAAAAGCCCGGCCAGCAGGTGCCCGAGGATCTGCACGGCGGGGGCGGTCTCGACCAGCGGCACCTCCCAGGCCCGGGCGGCGCTGGGCGGCTGTGTGAAGCTGGCCGCATCCAGCTCCTCGTAAACCTCGCCCAGGGCCTGCCGAAGCCGCCTGACCAGCGCCGGCCCGAAACGTCCCGGCAAACACGACCGGGGCAGCATCAGCAGATCGCCGATACTGCGCACGCCTACCGCCTCGAGCTGCTCGACGGTGGCCGGCTCCAGCCGCAAGGCCCACACCGGCAACGGTGCCAGATACGCGCTCAGCTCGCCCGGGCCGGAAATCAGCGGCGTACTCTCCCCGGCCACGGCCAGAGCCCAGGCCGCCCCCACGGTGTCGGCGACTGCCACCTTGACGGCCAACCCCAGCGCTTCGGCTCCCCGCTGGGCCTGCCGGGCCAGGTTGTGCTCGCCTTTGAACAGGCGCTGGCAGCCGGTGATGTCTACCAGCACCACGTCGGGCTCGACCGGCTCGACCACCGGGCTGAACCGCAAAGCCCACTGCGCCAGCCGATGCAGCCATACCCGGTCGCCGGCGGCGTCATGTTCCAGGGCCACCAGACGGCTGCTGCGGGCCTGTCCCTGGGCCACGGTCAGCCCGCCGGAAAGCCCCAGCCGCCGGGCGCGGGGGTCGACGTGGGCGATCAGCTCCTGCTTGCCGGCCCGCCGGGTGAGCACCAGCGGCTCGTCGCCGTCCAGCCGTCGTCCGGCCCTGGCCAGCTCGATCCTGGCCCGATCGGTGGCCAGACAGGGAAAATGCAGGCACATCACCCGCCGCGACGTGGCGGCCGCTGCCCTGTCGCGCTGCTGCGTCGAATCTGGTTGCGTGTGGTCCATGACCGCCTCCGATCCCCACGGGCCGGTCATCGTGGCCATCTGCATGGTACCTAACATATTGCAAACATTCAAGTCGGTTTCTCCCGGTCGCGCCTCGCGCGGCAGGGGGCGGTTTGCAATCCGCGCGACGGGCGGTATGATTCGCCCGGTGGATGAAATCAGATGCAGGTCGTTGCCATCATTCCCGCCCGCTTTGGCTCGACTCGATTCCCGGGGAAACCTCTCGCAAATGACACCGGCCGGCCGCTGATCCAGCACGTCTACGAGCGCGTCTGCCAGGCCCGTCTGGTCGACGAGTGCATCGTGGCCACCGACGACCAGCGCATCGCGCAGGCCGTGCGCGCCTTCGGCGGCCAGGTCGAGATGACCCGCCCTGATCACCCCAGCGGTACCGATCGGCTGGCCGAAGTCGCCGCCCGCCGGCGTGGTGCCGCTGACGACCTGATCCTCAACGTCCAGGGCGACGAGCCGGAGATCGACCCGGCCCATCTCGACCGGCTGATCGAGCAGATGCAGGCGGCTCCCGAAGTTCCGGCCGGTACACTGGCCTGTCCGCTGCCGCCCGGCTGCGACCCGGCCGATCCGAATTGCGTCAAGGTGGTCTGCGATGGGCTGGGGCGGGCGCTGTATTTCTCGCGCGCCCCGATACCGTACGTGCGTGACGGGGGGCAGTCGCGGCCGTGGCTGCTGCACGTCGGGGTATACGCCTATCGGCGTGCGTTTCTGCTCGAGTACGCCGGTTGGGAGCCGAGCCGGCTGGAACGCACCGAGAAGCTCGAACAACTGCGCATCCTGGAGCACGGCCGCCCGCTGCTGGTGGTGACGGTGGCCACGGCCGCGCCAGGCATAGATACACCCGAGGACTACGCTGCTTTCGTCGCCCGGCACCGTGCCGGAGGTTAACAAACCAGGTCCCGCAACTGCCGCCCGCCATGCCCACAGAACACGACAGCCTGCTGAGCGCCATCCGCGACCGCTCGGTCGACACCGAGTTCTACCTGCCGCTGCCCGCCGGCTACAAGCCCGGCTCGACCCGCTACGTGGTGGTGTTGGGGACCGTCATGAGCGGCCTGGGCAAGGGCATCTTCGCCTCCTCGCTGGCCCGCTGCCTGCAGGACAAAGGCATCTCGGTGGCCCCCATCAAGCTCGAGGGTTACCTCAACATCGACTCCGGCACGCTCAATCCTTACCGGCACGGCGAGGTCTTCGTGCTCGATGACGGCACCGAGTGCGACATGGACCTGGGCACCTACGAGCGCGCCCTGGACATGAACCTCACCCGGCTCAACTTCGCCACCAGTGGACAGATCTATCGCCGCGTGCTCGAGCGCGAGCGCACCGGCGGCTATCTCGGCCGCGACGTGCAGATGATCCCCCATGTCACCGGCGAGGTGAAAAACCGCCTGCGCGAGCTGGCCGTCGCCACCGGGGCCGAGGTGGTCTTCGTCGAAATCGGCGGCACCGTCGGCGACGTGGAAAACGCCTACTACATCGAGGCCATGCGCCAACTGGCCTTCGAGGAGGGCCAGCACAGCGTCTGCTTCGTGGCCCTGACCTACGTCATCGAGCCGCCCAGCCTCGGCGAACAGAAAAGCAAGGCCGCCCAGCTCGGCATCCGCCGACTGCTCGAGTGCGGCATCCAGCCCCAGATGATCGCCTGTCGCGCCAGCCGCCCGGTCACCCGCAACGTGCGCGAGAAGATCGCCCTGTTTTCCAACGTCAGCCCCGACCGCGTCTTCAGCATGCACGACTGCGAGAGCGTCTATCAGATCCCCGACATGCTGCGGGGGGCCAACTGCGACGCCGCCGTCATCGACTATCTGCGTCTCAAGGAGCGCGTCAACATCGAGGCCGAACGCCAGGCGCGCGAACGCTGGATGACCTATCTGTCGCGCCTGCGGGCCGCCGACCGGCAGGTCAGCATCGGCATCACCGGCAAGTACACCTCGGTGCGCGACGCCTACGCCAGCATCATCAAGGCCTTCGAGCACGCCGGCGTGGCCCTGGGCTGCCGCGTGCAGTTGCGGTGGATCGAGACTTCCGAGATCACCCCCGACAACGTGGCCCAGGCGCTGGCCGGGCTGCACGGCATCGTGGTGCCCGGGGCCTTCGGCACCCGCGGAGCCGAGGGCAAGGTCGCCTGCCTGCACTACGCCCGCACCAGCGGTCTGCCCGCCCTGGGCATCTGCTACGGCTTCCAGATGGCGGTGATCGAGTACGCCCGCAACGTCTGCGGACTGGCCGGCGCAAATTCGACCGAGATCGACAGCGAGGCCCGCCACCCGGTGACCGACATCCTGCCGGAGCAGAAGAAGATCGAGGGACTGGGCGGCACCATGCGCTTAGGCGGTTTCGACATCGAGATCCGGCCCGACACGCTGGCGCGGCGCATGTTCGGCCCCACCGCCCGCATGCGTTTCCGCCACCGCTACGAGGCCGACCCCCGCTACGTGCCCCAGCCCGAAGCCGCCGGCCTGATCTTCTCGGGCAAATCGCCGCGGGCCGAGATATACAACATCTACGAGCTGGACCAGCGCCGGCACCCCTTCTACGTCGGCACCCAGGCCCACCCGGAACTGACCAGCCGCCCGTTGCGCCCCCACCCCATGTTCCTGGGCCTGGTGCACGCCGCCCTGGGCCGGGCCTACGACGACTACCGCGAGCCGCTGGTCTACCCCGCCGAGCGCGACAACACCAGCCACCCGGAGATCGGCCAGGCCGTCGAAGGCTGACGGCCGGCCGGCTCTTGCGCACGCGCAATCGCAAAAGCGCGGCCGACGCTCGCATGAGCGCCGGCCGGCGGTGAGTTCACTGATCGCTGCGGTGGTCGGCGTCAGGGTGTGTCGGCCCCCCGGCCGGCGGGTCGCCCGCGACGCCGCGGTCTGCGTTGCCGGTCCTTGGACTCCTGCTTCTCGAGCCAACTGTCGAAGCGCGCCAGTTGCTCGTCGTTGAGCAGTTCGCGGATCTGCTGCTTGATTTCCTCGGCGGCCGCGCCGGTGTCGCCCCGCTGCCCGCGGGCCCGGCGCATCTGTTTGGCGGCTTCGCGCTCCAGCTCGCGCAGTTGCTCACGCTGGTCGCTGTCGAGCCCCAGCCCGCGCACGAAGCGGAACCAGGCCCGCACGTCGCCGCTCTGCCGTCCGCGGTGCATCTGTCGGCGGAAGCGCTGCAGGACCTTCTGCTGCTCCGGTTCGAGGAACGACTCGACCTCCTCGAGGAACCTGGTCACCAGCTCGTCGCTGCGCCGCCGTGGATCGGGCAACTGCTTGCGCAGCTCGCGTACGCGTTCGTGGTCGCCGGCCTCGGCGGCCTCGCGGATCTGCTCGATGATCTCGGCCACGTCCTCGCCGCCGGTGCGCGATTTCTTGAGGTCTTCTTCGAGTTGCTCGAGCAGCTCGTCGTACTGCTGGGCCTGGTCTTCCGAGAGCTTCAGCTCGCTTCGCAGCCGCTTGAGCTGAGCCACGGGTCCACGGCCGCCCCGGCGGGCGGTTATTCTTTCGCGGATCTCGGCCAGCTTGGCCCGCTGCTCGTCGTTGAGGATCTGTTCCACTTCGTCCAGGAAGGCCTCCATCGAGCTGGCCCGCCGCGCTTCGCGCATCTTCTCGCGCAGCTCGGCCACACGCTGCTCGTCGCCGGCCTGGCGGGCTTCGCGCATCTCTTTCATGATCTTGCGCATGTTGCCCATGCCCAGGTCTTTGCCCTTGCCGCGATGCCTGGCGACGATCTCGTCGTACTGCTCCTGCTGCTCGGCACTGAGATCCAGTTCCTTGCGAATGCGGTCGTAGATACGGCTCTGATCGTGCCCCCGCTGACCGCGCAGCGCCTTGCGCCGCTCCGGCGGTCGCTGGCCGTCCTGCGCCGCCGCGGCCAGGGCCATCAGGCCGGCCGCCGCGATGATGGTGAGTGTTCGCAACGTCATGGTTATGGCTCCTCGAGATTGCTCGCCAACTTCGGCTGGCCACCGGCCCCTCACTCGCAGGGTGCTTCCGGCGACGTCAGCCTACCTATAGGCCAAACGTCGCCGCCGGTTGCAGCTTGCCGCGCTCGACCGGCAAAAAAAGCAGCCCGCCGGCCGGTGAGCCCCATAATCTAGCCCTCCCGGCTGCGGGGGGGATGCTCAGCGAAAAAACGCGCGATCGCGTCGACTATCGCTTCCGGTTCGGCCATGCGTCCCGGGCCGACCGCGCCGCAGGCCTGCCAGCCTTCTTCCGGACCCACCAGCAGATGCCCGTCTTCGCGCAGCCGGGCCACGTTGCGTTGCGTGGCGGGGTGCTGCCACATGCGCGTGTTCATCGCCGGGGCCAGCAGCACCGGCCCGGGCGCTCCCAGCAGCAGCGTGCTGACCAGCTCGTCGGCGATTCCCTGCGCCAGTTTGGCGATGATGTTGGCGGTGGCCGGCGCCACCACCACCAGCTCGGCCCGCTCGGTCAACGAAAGGTGTTCGATCCGTCCCCGGCCGCGCCACATGCTCAGCGCCACCGGCCGGCCGCACAGCGCCTCGAACGTCAGCGGCCCCACGAACCGCCGGGCGTTGCGCGTCATCGCCACGCTGACCCCGCAGCCGCGCTGTACCAGCCGCGAAACCAGCGCCGCGGACTTGTAGGCCGCTATCCCGCCGCAGACGCACACCAGCGCCTCGCGGCCGGCCAGCGGATCGCGACTGTCGTCTCGTGGTGACATTGGCTCAACAGGCGCGCCGCGCGGCGCGCCACCTGCCCGGAAGGGCTATTGCGAATCGTCGTGCTCGCCCGGCTGTTCGATATCGATCTTGCCCTGGGCGATTTCCTCGATCACGATCTCGATCTCGGTCTTGCCCGTCGGATCGACCAGCGGCCGGGCCCCCTGCAGCAGCTCCAGCCAACGCTTCTGGATCAACGCCGTCAGACGGAAGCGCCCGCCGAACTTGTCGATCAGCTCGTCACTCATCAGGGCTTCGATCATGCCTTGCTCGTCTCCTGCTCGATGATCTCCATCACCCGCCTAACCGAATCCTCCAGTATATCGTTGGTGATGAAGTATTGATAGTAGCCGGAGTTGCGCGCAAAGGCGATTTCCCCGTCGGCCTCGGCGATCCGCTTGGCCTGCAAGGCCTCCGACTCGGTGTGGCGACCCGCCAGACGGGCCTTGAGC
>CAZRSM010000471.1:0-24454 GCA_964602755.1 uncultured Planctomycetales bacterium | reverse complement strand
CGCTTCGATGGTCGAGATGCACCATCGCAACATGTTCGGCCGCTGGGACCGCATCAAGAAGATCCGCAAGCCCATCGTGGCGGCGGTCAGCGGTTATGCCCTGGGCGGCGGCTGCGAGCTGATGATGTGTTGCGACATCGTGATCGCCTCGGAGACGGCCAGGATCGGCCAGCCCGAGATCAACCTGGGGATCATCCCCGGGGCCGGCGGCACGCAGCGTCTGATCCGTGCCGTGGGCAAGGCCCGCGCCATGGACCTGATCCTCACCGGACGCATGATCGACGCCGAACAGGCCCTGGCCATGGGTCTCGTCAGCCGCGTGGTGCCGGCCGAACAGTGGTTCGATGAGGCCTTCAAGGTCTGCCAGGAGCTGTGCACCAAGGCGCCGTTCGCGTTGCAGATCGCCAAGGAAGCCGTGGCGGCGGCACACGAAACCACGCTGGCCGAGGGCATCGAGGTCGAGCGGCGGTTGTTCTACATGCTGTTCGCCACCGACGACCAGAAGGAAGGCATGCGGGCCTTCGTCGAAAAACGCCAGCCGGTGTTCGTCGGACGCTAGTTGCCCGGCCCAGCGCACTGGCCAGGCAGCATCGACGCCGTCTGCCGGAATAATGGTGGGCAGTGCCCACTCTGCATGGCGCCAGCCGAGGCCACCAGCGGGACGGGACAAATGGACAGTTCCTTCAGCAGCATCGAAATCGCGGCCGAGGAGGGCGTGCTGACCATCACGCTCAACCGGCCCGAGGCCGGCAACGCCCTGGACGAACAGATGGCCCTCGAGCTGTCGGCCGCGCTGCGCACGGCGCGGCGCGCTGCGGTGCGTTGCGTGGTGCTGGGCGGCGCCGGCGGGGTCTTTTGCAGCGGCCTGCCGCTGGCGCAGCTCGCCGGGTATGCCCGGCAGGCGCCGGAGCGCGGCCTGGCCGGCGCGCTGCGCGAGCGTTATCACCCGCTGATCGAGACGTTGCGCGGCCTGGAAAAGCCGGTTATCGCGGCGGTGAGCGGGCCGGCGGTCGGTGCGGGCGCGGCCCTGGCGCTGGCCTGCGATCTGCGCATCTGCGCCGAGAGCGCCAGCTTCAAGCTGCACTTTGCCGAAGCCGGCCTGGTGCCGCCGATGGGGCTGACGCTGCTGCTGTTGCAGCAGGTGGGCTATGCGCGGGCCGCCGAGTTGTGCATGTTGCCCGAGGCGCTGTCGGCCGAAGAGGCGCTGGCGTGGGGCCTGGCCAATCGCCTGGTGGCCGACGAACACCTGGAGACCACCGTGGCCGCCATGGCGGCGCGGCTGGCGGCGCTGCCCGGAGCCGGCCTGGGGTTGACCAAGCGCGCCCTGTCCCGCGCCTGGCGCCGGCGACTGGCCGAGCAGTTGGAGTACGAGGCGGCGCTGGCGCAGATCGCTGCCGCCGACAGCGCTCACGCCGAGGCGCTGGCGGCCCTGCTGGGCGGCGACTGAAGCCGCTTATGGCCGCAGCAGCACCAGGTTGCCCAGCCGGTGGGGGGCGTAGGCGTAGCCCCGCGTTGCCGACCAGCTCGAATACTGCCCACGCCGGGCGTCGAGTCGCGTTATGTTCAGTCCCCAGACGCGGTTGTGCTGCGCGGCGGGGCCCAGGTCGCGGATCGGCAGCGACAGCTCGATGATCCACGCCTCGGCCGTCACGTCGACCGCCACGCGCAACGCCGGCTGCCATGGTTCGCTGGGGCCCAGGGGCGGCTCGGTGCGACAGCCGCGCCGCGTCACCGGCAGGCCGCTGGGCTTGATCTGGATCATGTAGAGATTGGCGGCGGTGCCGGCGGGCGCGTTCTCCGGGTCGATCAGCAGCTCTACCACGTCCTGGCCCCACGGCACGGCCCCGTCGACCGGCACGATGTTGTCCGGCCGCCAGAGCGGCTTCTCGCCGGGTGCCAGGGCACAACGGATGGCTGCGTAGAGCCGCTCGTGGTCCATGCAGAAGAAGGCCTGCGTGCCCAGCGCGGGACGGTCGGCCGACGCCGACCCGCCGCGCACCAGGCGGAAATCGCCGGCGCTGTTGCCGGCGGCGATCAGCCAGTCGGAAAGGTCGCCGTCGATGGTGATGGGCTTGTCGGCCGGCGGGCAGCCGACCACCGCCAGCCGCCCCCGGGCGGCGAAGCTGCCGGCCCGATCGGCTTCGAACACCAGCTCGAAGGGCTGGATCCCGTCGGCGTTCTGCGTCAGCGCCGCCAGCGTCAGCGGCAGGGTGCGATATGCGCGTTGCCCCGGCGCGACGGTGAGCGGCTCGGCAGTCTCAAGCGTCCAGCCTTCCGGCGGCTGAGGCAGTTCCCAACGGCCGCTGACGGGCGAACTGGTGTCGTTGTCGACGGCCACCATCACGCGGGCGTGCTCGGGGTCGATAAGGCGCGTGCCCGCGACCTGGGCGCTGATGCGGCTGGCATGGGCCGCCAGCAGGCTCCAGTAGTCGCGTTGCAGCGTCGGCGAAACGTACTCCTGCGACAGCTCGCTCAATAGCGCCAGACGCGCCAGGTGATAACCGGCCGGGTCGGCGGGCCAGGCGGTGGGCCGGGTGTCGAGAATGTTCTCGGCGCAGGCGTCGGTGAACGCCCGGCGGACGATCTGCTCGGCCGCGCGGCGCGCCAGCAGCGGCCGGCCGGCCTGGGCCAGCAGGTGCAGCAGGTCGTAGTCCTGAATGCCGCGGCGCAGGCGCTTGAGCCGCACCGTGGGCACCGGTCCGGGGTAGCCCAGCGAACGACCGGAGCGGATCAGGGCCGCACTGGCTGCCGTGCGCTCCAGCGGCTCGGTGGCGTGCTCGATCCAGATGCCGCCCAGGCCATAGCGGAAGGCCTGCCAGGGCAGCACGCGCGCGTCGCCGGCCGGTGCCATCGGCGCCAGGGTCCCGCTGTATGGCGGCCAGGCGGGAACGAACCACGCCCGACGTCCCAGGTTGATCTGCTGACCGATGACCGACGGATCGAGCCAGTCGGCCGGCGGACACCACAGGTCCACCCGCGACAGGTCGATCGCCGGCGCCTCATGCCAGCCCAGCGGCGCCAGCGAGCCGGCCGGCAGATGCGCCATCAGCGGCAGGTCCAGCTCGGCCGCCTGGAGAATCGCTCCCACGCGCTCCGTCGCCAGCACCGCGGCGGCGTCCAGCGCCTGCGGCGGCAGCGGGCGCAGGATGGCGCGCTCCAGCCAGCCGCGCTCGGCGAAGTGCCGCCGGCACAGTTCGAGGTAGTTGGCCAGCAGGGCGGCGTAGCGCGGCGAGCCGAGGCCGCCGTTGAGGGCGGCGCTGGGGTATTCGAGGCTGGCGGGGATGATCCAGTGAGTCAGGCCCACGCCGTCGTCGAAGGCCGAGCCGTCGAGGTAGGGGGCCACCAGGGCGTCGTAGTCGCGCCAGTCGATCTCCAGTTCGCGCCGGCTGAGGGGCCGGTATTTGGGGAAGCAGGCCCACAGCACCGGGTTGGTGCGGTTCTCGTGCAGCAGGCGCATGGTTTCGTCGATCAGCTCGCGGGCGGCCTGGTCGCCGGGGGCGCCGGGTACGACGCGGGTCTCCGGGGCGCTGCTGCGCGGCCAGCCCAGTTGGATGGCCAGCAGATCACGCGGGTCTACGCGGCAGACGACCGGCAGGGCCGGCGCGTCGGGCAGACGCACGTCGGTGACTTCGAGCTGGATGCTGCGCGTCAGGACTTCGCGCCCGCCGCGCGCCGCGACCACGCGCAGCGTGCCGCCGTAGCGGCCCGGAGCGAGGTCGGACGGCACGTGCAGGTCGACCCAGACGATCTCGTTGCGCCGCGTGGTGAGCCGCAGCGGGCCGCCGCCACGGGGAGCGTCCCAGGGCACCAGAGCGTCGGGCACCAGGCGCGGCGTGGTGCTGCGGCCGGTGCGCTGGGGATACCAGGCCCGGTAGCGGTCGACGCGCGTGTAGTGCACACGGTAAAGGCGGATGGCGCTGCGGGCCGCGAGCGTGCCGCCGGGGCCTTGCAGGTCGTCGATGATGACATCGAACGGGCCGGCCGGCGGCCGGTCAGTGTGCAGCACGAGCTGGAAGGCGACGGTTTCGTTGCGGGCGGCCAGCAGGCGGACCTGTCCGTTCTGGAACTCGGGCAGCGTGTCGGCCGCAACCGTGTCCGGTCCGACGTCGCGGGTCTCGTGCGCCACCCAGGCGCTCACCCGCCCGCTGCCGATGGACCGGCAACCTGCCAGCAGGCCGACGGCGAGCAGGAGGGAGAATTGAGGCACTGAGGCACGAAGGCAGCGAGGCACGCGGGCACGCGGGCGTCGGGGCACCGTTCGGGCCGGAGGCGGGGATGATGCGGGCGGCGTCGCGGTCATAGCTCGGGCAGCGGCCATTTGTGGACCTCGAAGATGCGGCGCGGGTCTTCGGGCTGGCGGGTGCGGGCCGAGAGGTAGGCACACTCCACCACGGCGGCCACGCACAACTGGCGTTCGAGTACCGCCTGCGTGGCGGCCGGCCCGCTCTCCGAGCGGATCTCGCGCACGAAGCGCCGCAGGTCGCTGGCGAGAAAGGCGCCGCCCGGGTCGAAGCTTTCCAGCGTCTTGCCGGTCGGATCGCGGGCATCGACCATGGCGCCGCCGAGGGGTGCCCCCAGCGCCTCCGACCAGGCCCGCTCGGGTGGCAGGTCGGGTGGCGCCGTGGTGCGATAGCACAAGGCTCCCTGCGAGCCGAAATGCAGCAACGCCACCGCCGGCGGCTGAGCGCTCCAGCGCACCCGCAGCGCCGCGGCCACGCCGTCGGGCAGCAGCAGCGTCAGGGCGGCGGCATCCTCGACGTCGCGGGGCGTGTCGAGCGACTCGGCGGTGCGCAGCGTCAGGCCGGCATAGACGTGGTCGGGCAGGCCGCGGGTGGCGATGAGGGCTTCGAGCGCGTGCCAGCCGACCTGGAGCAGGGCCCCGCCGCCGGCCTGGCCGGCCGCGTTGCGCCACGATCGCGCCGCCGGCCCGGGGCCCACGGCCAGGGCGTCGCTGAAGATGATTTCGTCGAGCGGGCAGCACTCGGCGGCCTCGAGCGCGGCGGACGATACGTATTGCCACCACGAAGCCGTGTGCAGGTGTCCGCTCGCGTCGCGGGCCGCCATCAGCAGTTCGAGCGTTTCGGTGAAGCTGCGTCCGGCGGGCGCGGCGCGCCACACCGGCAGGCCCAGTTCGAGGGCCGCCAGCGTGGCCGCGTTGGCCGCCGTGGGCGGGCCGGCCACCAGCAGGGCGGCGATTTCGCCGTGGGTCATCAGCACGCGCGGATCGTCGAACCAGGGCACATCGTCACGGGCGGCGGCGCGGGGCAGGCCGGCCTGGCCGCGCACGGCCAGTTGCTCGGTGGCCAGGGCCAGCTCGAGCAGGGCTGGCAGCTCGGCGGCGGTGCCAACCAGGCCGACCGGCAGCAGTTCGGCGTTGTGGTCGTCGGTGGTGCTCATATAATCGCCACGGCGTCTTGTGCCGGTGTCGGTGCTGAAAGTCGAGCCAGTCAAGCAGTCTTGGTAACCCAGGGTCTCTGGTCGCCTGCCCGCGGATTATTGTGCCCGCAACCGCCCGCGCGGGCCAGTTCCCGGTGCGGGTCGGCGGCCGGAATAAGGCGAAGGAGCACGATGATGGGTGGCGTCGCGGGGGCCGTGCGACAGACCGATCTGCCGAACCTGATCAACCGCGGCAAGGTGCGCGAGCTCTACGACCTGGGCGAGCGCCTGATGATGGTGGCCTCGGACCGCATTTCGGCTTTCGACGTGGTGATGAACGAGCCGGTGCCCGACAAGGGCCGCATTCTGACGCGCATGACCGAGTTCTGGCTGGCGACCCTGCCGGCCGCGGCGCCCCACCACCTCGAGTACGTGGTGGCGCCCGGGCGCGTGCCGGCCGGCTACGAACAATACGCCGAGCTGCTGGCCGGCCGGGCGATGGTGTGCCGCAAGGCGCGCGTTCTGCCGGTCGAGTGCGTGGTGCGGGGTTACATCGTGGGCGGCGGCTGGAAGGAATACCAGCAGACCGGCGCAGTCAGCGGCGTGGCTCTGCCGCCGGGCCTGCGGCTGGCCGAGCAGTTGCCCGAGCCGATCTTCACCCCCAGCACCAAGGCCGCCAGCGGGCACGATGAGCCGATCGGCTTCGAGCAGGCCTGCGAGCTGGCCGAGCGCTTCGCGGCCGATCTCGGCCAGCCGGGCCGGGGGCGCGAGCTGATGGAGACCGCCCGGCGCCGCAGCCTCGAGCTGTACCGCCAGGCGGCCGAGTACGCGCACCAGCGCGGCATCATCCTGGCGGATACCAAGTTCGAGTTCGGGCTGTGCGCAGGCGAACTGCTGCTGATCGACGAGGTGCTCACCCCCGATTCGTCACGCTACTGGCCGGCCGAGAAGTGGCAGCCGGGTGAGAACCCGCAGAGTTTCGACAAGCAGTTCCTGCGCGACTACCTCAACTCGCTCGACTGGAACAAGCAGCCCCCGCCGCCGCGGATTCCCGACCGGATCATCGCGCAGACTCAGGCCCGCTACATCGAGGCCTATGAGCTGCTTACCGGGCGCAAGTGGCGCTGAGGCGCCGGGAGCAGATGGAGATGGGCGCAGAAGACGACACCCGACGGCAGGCCGATCAGCGACTGACCGACTATCTGCGCCTGGCCCGCGAGATGAGTCGGGCCACCACGCCCGAGGAGCTGGCGCAGCGCTACCGCGCCCACTTCCAGTACATCGTGCCGGCCAGCCGCATCCTGATCATCAACCGCCAGCAGGCCGCCGCCGGCAGCGTCGAGATCATGCGCGTGGGGGCCTGGCAGGACGGCGCCGACCAGCCGCCGGTGTGGCAGACGCTCGAGCTGCCCGCCGCGCTGTCGCGCGGCCTGCTGTGGGAAGTGGCCGGCCGCGGCGAGCCGCTCAAGCTCGACCGGCTCTGCCCGGCGCCCGACGATCCGGGGGCGCGTTATCTGGAAGGCATGCAGTCGCTGCTGGCGGCGCCGGTGTTCATCGATGGACAAGTGGTAAACGTCGTGGTCCTGCTGCACCGGCGGCCGGGGGCCTACACGCTCGACAACCTGTGCACGCTGGTGCTGACCAGCAATCTGCTGGGGCAGGCCGTGTCCCAGACGCGCCTGCGCGTGCGGCTCGAGCAGGCCTATGCCGCCCTCGATCGCGAGTTCCTGGCGGTCGGCGAGATCCAGCGCCAGTTGCTGCCGCGCAGCTTGCCGCGGATTCCTGGCCTGACGCTGGCCACCTATTACCAGCCCAGCACCCGCGCCGGCGGCGACTACTACACCTTCTGGGAACTGCCCGACGGGCGCGTAGCCCTGCTGATCGCCGACGTGAGCGGACACGGGGCCTCGGCGGCGGTGGTGGTGGCCATGCTGCACGCCCTGCTGCAGACGCCCCGGCATGGTTGCCCGCAGCTCTCCAGCTCGCCGGCCGAGACCCTCAACTACCTCAACGAGCAGATCAGCCAGACGGTCATCGGGGGACAGTTCGTCACGGCTTTCCTGGGCGTGTTGCGTCCACAGGACTGGACCATGCGCTATGCCAACGCTGGTCATCATCCGCCGCGCTGGCTGCAGGCCGGCCGGTCGGCGCCGGTGTCGTTGGAATGTCAGACCGGGTTGCCGCTGGCGATTCTGCCCGGGACGCGCTACGACGAGAGCGAGGTACGTTTCAGCGTGGGCGATCGGCTGGTGCTGTATACCGACGGTATTACCGAGACCTTCAACCAGCGGCGCGAGACGTTCGGCCTGGAAGGCATCGACGCGGCGCTGGACTGCTGCAGCCGTACGCCGCAGGAGCTGGTCGGCGGCATCGTGGCCAGGGTACGGGCCTTCGCGGGCGGCGCGCCGCCGCAGGACGACTGCACCATCGTGGCGTTGGCGTTCGACTGACGCTTGCGCGGCCGCGGTGCGGTCCATATAATACGGCTGCGAGCGGTACCGCGTTCGGCAGGGGGCGGGCCGGCTCGGATGCCCGGTGGTGGACGGATGGCAGATCCGCAATCGCAGCCTTGCCCCGAACGTGAGCTGATCGAGGCCTACGCGCATGATCGGCTCGATGCCGCCGGCCGGCGCCAAGCCCAGCGCATCCTCGAGCAGAGCGAGCCGTGCCGCGAGCTGTTTCGCCGGCTCACGGCCGGGCGCTATCCGCGTCTGCCCAACTACACCATCATCGGACAGGTCGGCAAGGGCGGCTTCGGCGTGGTTTACAAGGCCGTGCACCACGCCAAGGAGCGCACCGAAGCGCTCAAGGTGCTGTTCAGCAAGACGCCGCTGCTGACTTCGTATTTCCAGAACGAAGTGCACCTGATCGCGCGGCTGAAGCACCCCAACATCGCCACGCTGTTCGAGGCCCAGCTATCGACGCCGCCCTTGTACTACACGATGGAGTTCGTGGAGGGCGAGCGGCTCAACGAGTACCTCAAGGGCCACGAGGCTTCGCTGGCCGAGCGCATCGAGATCATCAAGAAGGTGGCCCGCGCTACCGGCTACGCCCACAGCCAGGGCGTGATCCACCGCGACCTCAAGCCCCAGAACATCCTGATCGACGCCGACGGCGAGCCGCACATCGTCGATTTCGGCATCGCCAAGAAGCTGGCCGAAGTCGCCCCGGCCGAGCAGGGCGAGAGCGAGGCCGCCGCCGGCCGCGAAGGGCCGGTCGGCACGCTGGGCTACATTGCTCCGGAGCAGCAGCGCGGCCAGCAGGTCGACGGGCGGGCCGACATCTATGCCCTGGGGGCGTTGCTGTTTCACTGCATCACCGGCGAACCGGCCCGGCTGGCCCGGCTCGAAGACCAGCGCCTCAAGCTGCTGCGCGAACGACGGGTTACGCTGCCGGAAGACCTGTCGGCCATCATCGGGCGCTGCCTGGCCGACGATCCGGATCAGCGCTACCAGAGCTGCGAAGACTTCGTCCGCGATCTCGACAACTACCTGGCCGGCCGGCCCATCGAAGCCCGCAGCGAAATCACCGTCCGCGAGCAGGCCCGCCGCGTGATCTCGCTGGTCCTGCGGCACTACGTGATGGCGGTGCGCGTTTCATCGCTGGTGCTGGCCGCGGCCCTGATCACCTGGCTGTTCTGGCATGCCAAGGTCTACGCCATGAGCGGCGGCGTGGGCGGCGACCATACGGTCATCATCGGCGTGACCGAATCGACCCTGGAAGCCATCGATTCCCAGGAGATCGGCGCCGACCTGCCGGGCCTGTCACGCTGGAATCTCAAGAGCTGGCGCATGCTCTACGGCCGCGTGCTCGAGCGCCTGGCGGTGGCCCAGCCGGCGGTGGTCGCCATCGACGGCTGGATGGAGGACTGCACCGACTTCGACGGCCAACTGCTGCGCGGCATCCGGGCCATCGACGCTCCCGTGGTGCTGGGGGCCATCAAGTTCGACGTCAACGGCGAGCCGGAGATGTGCCCCGCCATCCGTGACGCCATCCACAGCTACGGCACGCTGTGCGGCACCGTCGCCGCGGCCTACGAGAACGAATACGAGATCGCCCTGGGCATCCAACGGGGCTTCGAGTTCATCCCCGGTTTTGCGCTGGCGGCTTTCGCCGCGGCGCGTTTCCCGCGTTGCGACGCGGTGGTCACGCTCAACGCCGAGAAACGCCGCCTGCAGATCCGCTATCGCCTGCGCAATCCGCGGCCCGGCCAGCCGCGCTGGGAGCTGAACGTGATGGACGTGATTCCCTATCACCGTATCCGGCGCGTCGAGGCCGACGCAACGAGTTTCGCCGAGTACGTGCGCAACGGCTGGCTGTGGGAGGGCGACATCAGCGTGCGGGCCCGCATCCGGGCGCATGACGACGACTACTGGCAGTCCCAGCGGGTCTTTTCCGTCGACCAGGTGCTCAAGGCCAGCGACGAGCAACTGAAGCGCTGGTTCAACCGACAGGCCATCATCCTGGCCCTGATGGTGCCCGGCGGCAAAGACGAGCACGAACGCAAGGACGGCTCGCGCGTCTTCGGCTGCCAGGTGCAGGCCGAGGCGGTCAACGCCCTGCTGGCACGCACCTCGCAGTACCGCTTCACACGCGGCGATCTGACGATGCGCACGCTGCTGTGGTGCGGGCTGGCCACGCTGGTGATCAGCCTCTACCGGCGCGAACGCACGCCGGGCAGCCTGGGACGCACCGTCTCGGCGGTGGCCGTCCTGGCGCTGCTGGGGCTCTACGGGGGATTGCAGTTCGCGGCCGCCACCACCGACCCGTGGGGGCTGGAGGTGGCCATTGCGCTGACGGCGGTGATCGTGTCCGGAAGTCTGGCCTACCTGGTCAACGTCCTGCACGAGCACGAGAAACGCATGGCGCCGGCCGCGGTCACGCCGTTGCGCGAACAGTCGACGCTGGACAGCACGGTGCTGGCCGAGACGCGTTGAGCGTAGCCGACCAGGCCGACGACGTACACTCAACGACGATCCACGGCGCAGCGGATCGCGCACGCGAAATTCAATGATGCAATACGAGAATCTGTCGGCAGGTCCGAGACGCTGCAGCCCGTCGGTCGGGCAACCGGAGTTGGCAGACTCATACAGGGGGCTGCGGTCGTCGCCAGCTCAGACGGTGTCTCTGGCGGACCACGCTACCAGCGCAAAGAGAGCCGCAAAACTGAGAACCCAGAGCAGGGCGGCGATGCAGAACGAGAGTCTGTACTCCTTGCGCGTAGCGGGCAGGCCCGGTCGCGCGTGGTTCATCGGCTACATCTCCGAGCCGAAGAACGTTTCGCCGAAAACGTCGAAAAACCGGGCCAGCAAGTCGAGCAGCAAGAACATGAAGGTTGGCATTGTGCACCTGCCTTCCTATCGAGTGGTGCCGCAGCCAGAGAACGACAATCGCTCTCTCATATCGGATAATAACCCACCTGACCTGAGTTGCCAAGCCCAAAACACCAAAGATTCTGAAAACCGCGGCCGGCCGGCACGGTCCCATAACTGGTGGCGGCGAGCCGTCACGAGCACGCGGAATAATCCGCCCGCCAGCCCGAATCCCTTCGCGAGCACCGCCCCATGCCGTGCGGGGCGGAAGGTGGCTGACGGCCGCGGCGCGATCGCGGCGATCAGGCGCCGCCGCCGGGCGGTCCGAACGCGACTAGATATCGCAAATCGCTTGCTCGCAGAATGTTACGTAGGCTACCCGGACGGGGTTGCCGATAATACCGCCTGAGACGAGTCATCCGGCAGGTTCGAGGTTGCCGATGTTTGCACGCTGGAAAAACGCAAGACTCCGGGCC
Organism: uncultured Planctomycetales bacterium; assembly: GCA_964602755.1. Classification (GTDB taxonomy): domain Bacteria; phylum Planctomycetota; class Phycisphaerae; order UBA1845; family Fen-1342; genus JALSRY01. The sequence goes on along the minus strand of CAZRSM010000471.1, from coordinate 13,290 downwards.
GCCGAGCGAGCGCTGGACGAGGGCCGCTTCGACTTCGCCTGGGAGCAACTGCGCGAGTTATCGGACGAGGATCGCCGCGCCGTCGAGCTCAAACAACGCCTCGCTCGCGCCCTGCTGGCCCGCGTGCGGCTCGACAACCAGGCCGGCGACCGGGCCGCCGCCCTGGAAGGCCTGCAGCAGCTCAAGGAGCTCGGCCAATACGACGACGAGGCCCGGCTGCTCGAGGCTCGCATCAGCGACGAACAACAGCGCGATGCACACCAGCGCCAGCAGCGCCAGGCCGCCCGCCGGCGCGTCGAGCGCGACGTCGCCGCCGGCAATCTCGAAACCGGCCGGCTCAACGCCGAGCGCCTCGCCGGCGACCCGGGCGCCCAGGAGCTGCGCCACGAGCTGGACGTGCGGCTGGCGCGCGCCGGGCAACTCATCGAGCAGGCCCGCGCGGCGCTCCAGGCCGACGACGTGGCCACGGCCTGCCGCTTCTGGGACGAAGCCAACCGGCGCCACGGCCGCAGCCAGGCGGTGGACCAGATGCTGCCCGAGCTGGGGCGGGCCTGCCAGCGCGTCTTCGAGCAGCACCTGCGCGCCGGCGAGCTGGCGGCGCTGACGGCCTTGATGGAGGCCTGCCGGCCGGCCATCTCGGCGTCGGCCTCGCTGGGCGTTTTCCAGCACGCGGCCGAGCTGATCGGCCAGGCGGCCGGCTGCCTGGCCCGCGAAGACTACGACGGACTGCACGAAGCGCTGCTGCGGCTGCGGGCCACCTGCCGCGGGGCCGAGTGGATCGAGACGGCACTGAGCGAACTGGAACAGATGGCCCGGCTGCGGGCCTCCCTGCTGGCCGGACCGCTGGGGGCCCTGGCCGAGCCGGTGGAAAAAAGCACGCAAATCGGAAAGCCGGCGGCGGCCGGAATCGGGGATAATGCAGCCCGGCCGGCCGGGGCGCTGGCCGAGACGGTGGTCAGTCGCGGGGCGCCGCTGAACCGGCCGCTGTTGCTGCTGATCGACGGCACGGGCAGCAGCGTGATCCTGTCGCGCGAGGTGGTTCAGCTCGGTCGGGCCGGGGGGGCGGCTCGGCCGGACGTGCCGATCCCGGGCGATATCTGGTCGCATCACGCCGACGTGTTGCGCGAAGGCGACGACTATTTCCTGGTGGCGCACGGTCCGGTGACGGTCAACCAGCGTCCGGTGCAGCGCGTGCTGCTGCGTCACGGCGACCGCATCCGCCTGGGCGCCGCGGCGAAGCTGACGTTCAGCCAGCCCAGTGCCGCCAGCGGTACGGCGGTGTTGAAGCTGTCGAGTCGCTGTCGTTTGCCACAGGACGTCAGCGAGGTGGTATTGTTCAAAGATACCTGCCTGATCGGGCCACAGGCCACCTGCCACATCCGCACGCGCGAGGGCGACACCCGGCTGGTGCTGTTCGAGCGCGACGGGCGGCTGGTGGTGCGGCGGGCCGGACGCGACGGGCGCGGCACCGGGCCGGTCGAGCCGCTGGTGGCAGGCGCGGTGCGCGACGTCGGCGATCTGCGGCTGACCATCAAGGATTATGAGCCAGGCCCGGCCCCGGGGAGAGCGGGCGGATGAGGACGACGAAGCCAGACGCCGGGCAGGTCGGATGGTCGCCGGTCGGCAGCGGGCCGTCGGCGGCGTGGGAGGTCTGACTCGTGGCATATGCGTTCAAACACGGTGATCGACCGATTGACGGCCTGACCATCCAACGGGCGGTCGGCCGCGGGGGGTTCGGCGAGGTTTACTACGCGGTGACCGACTCGGGCAAGGAAGTCGCGGTCAAGTACCTGCGCGACAACGCCGAGGTGGAGCTGCGCGGCATCTCCCACGTCATCAATCTCAAGAGCCCGCATCTGATCACGATCTACGACGTGCGGCACACGAGCCAGGGCGAGCCGCTGGTGATCATGGAATACGTCAGCGGGCCGTCGCTGCGCGATCTGCTGATTGCCGAGCCGCAGGGGCTGGGGCCGCAGAAGACGGCGTTTTTCGTCAAGGGCATCGCGGCGGGCCTGGGCTATCTGCACGATCGCGGCATCGTGCACCGCGACCTCAAGCCCGGCAACATCTTCTACGACGACGGCTACGTGAAGATCGGCGACTACGGCCTGAGCAAGCACATCTCGGTCAGCGCGGCCAGCGCCAACACCATCAGCGTGGGTACGGTGCACTACATGGCGCCCGAGATCGGCACCGGCAGCTATACCAGGTCGATCGACATCTACGCCCTGGGCGTGATGATGTACGAAATGCTCACCGGGCGGCTGCCGTTCACCGGCGCCAGCATGGGCGAAATCCTGATGCGCCACCTGCGCGACGTGCCCGACGTCAGCGGCCTGCCGGAGCCGTTCGCGCACATCGTCGCGCGCTGCCTCGAGAAGGATCCGGAGAAACGCTACGCCGACGTCAACGAGCTGCTCGACGAGCTGCTGGCGGCCGACGGGATCGATGCCCAGCTCAAGTCGTTCGATGCCAGCGTGCTGACGCAGACGCCGCGCGTGGTGCCCGGCTACGATCCTGACCGCACGGTCACCACGCCGCCGCGCCCGGTGCCGCTGGATGCCCGCGAGGCGCTGCCGCCTCTGCCGCAGGTTCCGCCGGCGCCGGATGAGGTGCTGCACGGCAAAGCCGCCAGGAAGGCCGCCAAGCTGCGCAAGAAGATGGAGAAGAAGGCGGCCAAGATACGCCGGGCGCGCGAGAAGCTGGAGCGGATCGACCAGCACATCGAGGCTGCAGCCGGCTTCGGCGACGTGGTGGAGCGCATCGAGCGGGGCATCGAGCGGCTCGACGAACGGCTCGGCGGCGGCCGCAAGGCGCGCCGCTGGGGGAACCTGTGGGCCGGAGTGTTCGTGCTGTTCGGTATCGCCGGCGGCATGGCCATCGCGGCCGACAGCGGCGACGTGTTCGCCGTGCTGCTGCTCTACCTGGGCGGGGCGGCGCTGGGAGCGCTGTTCTGTTACCGCTTCCTGGCGCGGCGCGCCATCGGGGACGCCGGGCTGTACGACCGCCTGGCCTACGGGGCCACGGGGTTCGTTTGCATGTTGCCGGCGCTGGCGGCGGCCAGCGAGAGTCAGCCGGCGTTGCGCGGGCTGATCGTGGTGCTGACCGTCATGCTCATGCTCTTCGACTGGAACCAGCGGATCGAGCTGGGCCGCCGCCAGGTGATCGAGGGCGGCCCGATCTTCTGGCACGGGCTGGCCGGCTTGCTGGTGGCGGGGCTGACCGGGTCGGCCGACGGCATGGACGCCGGCGTATTGTCGGCCGGTCTGCTGGTGGTGGTGCAGATGCTGGCCGGCTACCGGCCCGCGCCGCCGCTGAGCAGCAGTCGCGGGCCGCAACAACCGCCCGCCGGCGCGGCGGCCGCCGGGAACGCCGCGGCAGCGTGGCCGGCGCCGCAACCGCCGGCGGCGTCCGAGGGGGCGGCTGTGATGCCGGAGCCGGGGCGCGCGGGCGTCGCAGCACAAGACGCGGACGTGCCGCAGCGGTCGACGCCCCGCGCGGCAGTGGAGCAGCCGCACGAACGCAGGGGCTGGGGACGCTGGCTGGCCGTGCCGGCGGCCGTCGTAGCGGGCGTGTTGGCGTTCTTCAGCCTCTCCAGCTTCGCCGAGCAGCCTCCACCCGTCACCGGGGCGGCGGCGAGGGGCGTGATCGGTGGCCTGCTGGGGCCGGCGGCGGTGGTGTTCGCGGTACTGATGGCTGGGCGTTTTCGGCGCGGCGGGGTGCTGCACGGACTGCGCGGCGGCATCGGAGCCTGTTTCGTGCTGGGGGCCGTGGCGCTGGCCGCGTTTCCGTTCCAGCAGTCCTGGAGCACGCTGTTCAATCGCGGGCCACAGCCTCTGGTGCAGGCCGGCCAGGTGCACGAACTGATCCTGCCGGCAGTCTCGATGGCCTTGGGCATCGTCCTGCTGGCCTGGCCGGCGCGCCGTAACCGTCCGATCGTAGTATGATCACGTCGCCGCAGCGCAGCGGCGCCCCCGGGCGGTTGTGGCAGGTCAATCCTGCACGTAGATTACGCTAACAGTTTGTTGGCCAAGGGACATGCGAGAGGATCGATGCGCGCCGTGCAGTTTGCCAGCGATGGGGTTGCGCGCCGGACGCCGCACCGCGCGTGGCGGCTGGCGGGGTTGTTGATAGCCGGGTTGGCGATCGCGTCGGCAGCCGGGCAGCCGCCGGGCACCACGCAGCAGGCGTCCGGGCCTCCGGCGACGCAAGCCGCGAGCACGCAGCCCACGTCGGCCCCCGCCGAGCAGCCCAACTACCTTTCGACCCCCAAACGTCTGGTCGACTACTTCGTGGCCGCCCTGAGCGCAGCCCGTTACGACGACGCGGTCGGCTGTCTCGATTTCAAGCTGGTCGATCCGGAAGTGGCGCGCGAGCACGGCCGCGAGTATGCGACCAAGCTGGGGGCCATTCTCGAAAGGCTCGAATCTCTGGGGCTGCTGGACCGCGCGACGGTGCCCGACGAGCCGGACGCCAAGGCGGTCTCCTTCGGGGCTGATCCGGTCTATGTGGCGCTGACCCGGCACGAAGATCGGCGTTGGCGTTTCTCGGCCCAGACGGTCAAGGACATTCCGGCGCTCTACGACGATCTCGACCAACTGCAACGACCCGCCGAGCCGGCCGGCGCGGCCCCGGCCCGGCAGGAGCCGGGTGAGCGTGACGCGCAGCCGGAGCAGTTCGACTGGCGCCAGTCGCCGCACGCACTGCTCAGCGGTCTGTTCGTGAACATGATCGCGGCCCGCGAAGACCCCGCCATTTACCAGCAGACGCTGGCGTGCATGGACTTCTCGGTGGCGAAGGTCGAGGACTTCGAACGGCGCGTCAACTACCTGCGCGACCTTTACGCCATCCTCGAACAGCTCGTGGAAGCCGGCAAGCTGTCGCTCGATCAGGTGCCCAAGGAGTTCGCCGGCGAAAGCTACCACCTGCCGGTCGATGATCTCGAGATCACGCTCAAGCGCAACGCCGACGGGCTGTGGGTCTTCTCGGCCCGCACGGTGGCCCGCATTCCCGACATGAAGCAGGTGCTCCAGACCGCGGCCGAGCAGCGGGCCAAAGCGGCCGGCGAGGCCGCGGTGCCCAAGGAAGTGGCGCCGGCGGTGGTGCGCAGCGACACCAGCTCGCCGCGGGCCACGGTCAACCTGTTTCTGCGCTCGGTCAACACGGGCGACTTCGACGCCGCCGCGGTCTGCCTCGACCTCTCGCGGCTGACCGAACAGGAGCGCGGCACCGCCCGGCTGCTGGCCGGCAAGCTGTGGATGGTGCTCAACCGCTCGCGCTTCATCGTGCCGCAGGAGTTGCCCGACAACAGCAAAGGCCCCCCCTGCACACTGCTGATCCGCGACGAAGGGGTGATAGAGCTGGCGCGGGTCGAAAGCGGACCGCGCGAGGGCGAGTGGCTCTTTACGCGCTCGACGGTGCGCTCGATCGAACCGCTGTATCGGGCGACTGAAAAGCTGCCGGTGGTGCCCGAGCTGCGCGGCAAGGTGTCGCTCTCGTTCTGGGAACTGCCCGCCCTGTACGTACGCGAATACTGGGTGCCCAACGCGCTCAAGCAGCCGCTGGGGGTGCTGTTCGTCTGGCAATGGCTGGGCATCATCGTGGTGCTGGTCGGGGCGGCGGCGGTCCGGCGGCTGAGCGCCAGCCTGCTGCCGCGGGTCTGCCAGCGGCTGCTGTCGACCGAGGGCGCCGCCATGCTGCCGGACGTGCTGCGGCGCACGCTGCGACCGATTTCGACGTTCGTGATGCTGCTGGTCTTGTGGGGCGGCCTGCAACTGCTGGATCTGGGGGCGGTGGCCCTTTCGTGGATCTGGTGGGCGCTGCGCATCACGCTGACCGTGGTGGGCGTCTACGCCGCCTTCCGGCTGATCGACGTGTTCGGCGCCTACTTCACCGGCATCGCCGCCAAGACGCGCTCGCGGCTGGACGATGTGCTGGTGCCGCTGGCCCAGCGGACCGCCAAGGTGGCCGTCATCGCCGTCGGCATGCTGCTGTTCGCCTCGGCGGTGGGGATCCACATCGCGCCGCTGATCGCCGGCCTGGGCGTCGGCGGTCTGGCGTTCGGCCTGGCGGCGCAGGACACCATCAAGAACTTCTTCGGCTCGGTCAACGTGGTACTCGATCGGCCGTTCCAGGTCGGCGACTGGGTCAAGATCGGTGACGCGGAGGGCACCGTCGAATCGGTCGGCTTGCGCAGCTCGCGCATCCGCACCTTCTACAACTCCGAGGTGACGATCCCCAACTCCGACCTGATGAACGCCGTCATCGACAACCTGGGTCGGCGGCGTTACCGGCGGACGTCGTGCCACCTGAGCGTGACCTACTCGAGCACGCCCGAGCAGCTCGAGGCCTTCTGCGAGGGCATCCGCGAGCTGATACGCAAACACCCCTATACGCGCAAGGACTACTACCACGTCTACGTGAACCGCTTTTCGGCCTCCTCGATCGACATCCTGCTCTACTGCTTCCACGAGACGCCCGACTGGGGCACCGAGCTGCGCGAGCGGCACCGCCTGTTCCTGGACATCGTCCGGCTGGCCAGGCGGCTGGGGGTCGAGTTCGCCTTCCCCACGCAGACGATTCATCTGCACCACGAGTCGTCGCCGCCCGAGCAGCCGCCGCCTCCGCCGCCGAGCCTGGCCGGTGACGCGGAAGAGATCATGCAGATCGGCCGGCAAGAGGCCGATAGGATTGTGAGAGAGCAGTTCGGCGACCAGGTCACCAAGCCGCCGCCGGTGACCTTCTGAGGCCGCGCCGGGGGAGGGGGACGAACCCGCGACAGGGCGGAGGAAGCAGTGGTGCAGGAGTGCATATATGCGCACCCGGCTATGTCCTAACTTTCTACTATCTTGACATTGCGGGGTAGGGACCATATATCAGACGTCGACCCGGCCGATATCAAAAACATCTCGTTGCCAGGCGGCCGGGCATCGCGAGCCGATCAGGGAAGTCAGGTCACCTCAGATTGGAAGGAGTCTTGCGCATGTCAGTTTCGCACGAAGGACGAACGCGGATGTTTGTTCGGACCACGCTGGTCTGCACGGTGGTCGCAGTGGTGCCGTTTCTGATGGGGGCGGGGTGCGACTTCCTGTTCCCGTTCATTCCCGAGCCCAACGTTCCCACCGAGCCGAACGAACCCAACGAACCCAACGAGCCGAATCTCCCGCCTGAGCCCAACGAGCCCAACGAACCCAACGAGCCTGTTTTCAACAACCTGACCGATCGCACCAACAACGGCGCCAGCTACATCGGCTCGCGGGCCTGCATGGCCTGCCACTCCGACATCGCCGCCGAGCACATCGTCCACGGTCATGCGCACAAGCTCAACAAGGTCGAGGGGCAGGCACCCACGTACCCGGCCGAGGGCACCCGCGCCGGCGGCTTCAACCAGCCCGACGGCAAGACCTGGGACGACGTGGCCTACGTCATCGGCGGCTATATCCGCAAGGCCCGCTTCGTGGACCTCAACGGCTACGTGATGACCGACGGCGTCGAGGGCGTGCACACGCAGTGGAACCTCGACTTCCCGGCCAACGGGACCACCGCGGGCTGGGTGGCCTACGAGGCCGACCGCGACCCCAACGATCCCAAGCCCTACAACCAGTCGTGCTTCGTGTGCCACACCACCGGTTCGGTCGAGTTCGACCCGGACAATCCGCAATACCAGGACAACCGTCCGGGCATGGCCGGCACCTTCGCCGAGCCGGGCGTGCAGTGCGAAGCCTGCCACGGCCCGGGTTCGAACCACGTGCCCGACCCGTCGGCCCGCGACATCTTCGTGGACTTCGACGGCGTGACGTGCATGGAGTGCCACAACCGGCCCTTCAACTCCGACACCGGCGAGGTGCTCGCCAGCGGCGGATACATCAAACACCACGAGCAGTATCCCGAGCTGCTGGCCAGCGGCGGGCACTCGGAATTCAGCTGCATGGTCTGCCACGATCCGCACGTCTCGACCAACTACGACCGTGACAACGCCATAGTGGTGGCCTGCACCGACTGCCACGCCGACAAGACGCTCGACTTTCACGAGGGCAAGATCTTCGTGCGGGGTGACTACACCGAGCGGCTGAGCTGCGAGAGCTGCCATATGCCCTATGCCTCCAAGAGCGCGGCGGCCGCCGGGCCCGACGTGGTCGGCGACCTGGGTCGCATGGGCGATATGCGCACGCACATCTTCCGCATCAACGTCAACCCGGTGGACTACACCGCCATGTTCAGCGACGACGGTCACACCGTGCTGCTCGACGCCGGCGGCCGCGCCGCGGTCACCGTGGACTTCGTCTGCCTGCGGTGCCACAACGGCGTGGGCAACGCCTTCGGGCTGACCATCAACGCCGCCGCCTCGATCGCCGAAGGCATCCACGGCGACTGAGCCCCCCCCGGCAGCGCCTGGCACCACCGGCGGCGCCCGGCCGCGAACGGCCGGGCGCCGCCGTCCTGCGCGCCCCGGGCCCGGTGCCGCATCCCGACGGGGCCTCTGATAGTGTTCCTAGAAATACTTGACATCCCGGGCCGGGGCGCCTATCAATGGGCTGGACGGCGCCGCTGCGGGGCGGCGCCGCGCGTCGCGGAGAGGTGCCCATGCTCGAAGTGTCCCAGGAACTGATGACCCCCCAGGAAGCCGCACGCTGGTTCAGACGTTCGGTCTCGTGGCTGCGCCAGCAGCGCCAACTGCTCAAGCTGCGCAGCCGCTGTGGCCAGCCGCTGTTCCACGTGCAGGTCTGCCGGGCCTACGTGCTCGGGATGCTCTGCGGCCTGAGCGGCCCGCAGTTGCGGCGCGTGCAGCTCGACGCCCTGGCGGCCGCCTGCGGTCTGCAGGAGTTCTCTGCGCTGATCAACGACGCTGGCGATGCGCCGCCCACACCGCCCCCCGGCACGTCGGCGGTGTGACGCCATGAGCCGGCGTGCTATGATTCCCGCAAAGCCGATCCGATCATCGGACCAGCCACGAGCGGGGAGCGCGCGATGCAACTTGACTGGCTCGATTGGGCGTGCGTGGGGGCGTTTTTTGCAGTCACCCTGCTGGTGGGCCTGGCCGTGGCCCGCCGGGCGGGGCGCAACTCGGCCGAGTTCTTCCTCTCGGGGAGGGCGATGCCCTGGTGGCTGCTGGGCATGTCGATGGTCGCCACCACCTTCTCGACCGACACGCCCAACCTGGTGACCGACATGGTGCGCAACCACGGCGTGGCCGGCAACTGGCAGTGGTGGGCCTTCCTGCTGACCGGCATGCTCACGGTCTTCGTCTACGCCCGGCTGTGGCGGCGCTCGGGCGTGACCACCGACGTCGAGTTCTACGAGCTGCGCTACTCGGGCAAGCCGGCGGCTTTTCTGCGCGGCTTTCGCGCCCTGTACCTGGGCGTGTTCTTCAACATCTGCATCATGGCCACCGTCACGCTGGCGGCGATCAAGATCGGGCACGTGCTGCTCGGGCTGGCGCCGCTGCACACCATCCTGCTGGCTGCGATCGTCACCGTGCTGTTCAGCGCCGCCGGCGGCCTGCGGGCCGTGATCCTGACCGACTTCCTGCTGTTCATCGTGGCAATGTTCGGCGCCGTGGCCGCGGCGGTGGTGGCCCTGCGACTGCCCGAGGTGGGCGGCCTGAGCGGCCTGCTGAGCCATCCCAACGTCGCCGACAAGCTGGCCCTGGTGCCGCGCTTCGGCTCTGAGGGTGACGACTGGGACACCATCGCGGGTATCTTCGTGATCCCGCTGGCGGTGCAGTGGTGGGCGATGTGGTATCCCGGCGCCGAGCCGGGCGGCGGCGGCTACATCGCCCAGCGCATGCTCTCGGCCAGAAGCGAGAACCACGCCGTCGGGGCCACCTTCTTCTTCAACGCCGCCCATTACGCCCTGCGCCCCTGGCCGTGGATCATCGTGGCCCTGGCTTCGCTGATCGTATTCCCCGACCTGTCCACGCTGGCCGCCCGTTTCCCCGACATGCCCGCCGCCCAGGTCAAGCACGACCTGGCCTACCCCGCGATGCTCACGTTTCTGCCGCACGGGCTGCTGGGGCTGGTGGTGGCGTCGCTGATCGCGGCCTACATGTCGACCATCTCGACCCACCTGAACTGGGGGTCGAGCTACGTGGTCAACGATTTCTGGGTGCGCTTCGTCAACCCGCGGGCCTCGGACCGCCAGCAGGTGCTGGTGGGCCGCATCTCGACCGTGCTGCTGATGATCGCCGCCGGGGCGCTGGCGCTGTGGCTGGAAAACGCGCTGCAGGCCTTCCGGATTCTGTTGCAGATCGGGGCCGGCACGGGGCTGCTGTTCATTCTGCGCTGGTTCTGGTGGCGCATCAGCCCGTACAGCGAAATCAGCGCCATGGTGATCTCCTTCGTGGTCGCGGTGGCGCTGGAGCAGCCCTTCGCCGGCGCCCTGGCGGGCTGGCAGAAGCTGCTGATCGGCGTCGCGATCACCACGGTCGGCTGGCTGCTGGTGACCGTGATCACGCCGCCCGATGCGCCCGAGAAACTGCGCGAGTTCTACCGCCTGATCCGCCCCGGCGGGCCGGGCTGGCGGCGCGTGGTCGAAGACGCGCGGCGGGATGGCTGCGAGCTGCCGGCGGCCGACGCCGAGGGCTGGACGCTGCCCCGCGGTATCGCGTGCATGGTGCTGGGCTGCCTGGCGGTTTACGGGGTGCTGTTCGCCACCGGTTACTGGCTTTACGGCAATCGGCTGATGGCGGCGACGTGCGGCGCGGTATTCGTCGTCGCCGGCGGGTTGCTGGCGGTGGTAGTGGCCCGCGCGACGCGGCGGGCGGGTTGAGCCAGGCGCTGGTGCCGCAGGCGAGCGGGCGCAGGGAGCGGTCGTACAGCGGGGGCGGGCGCGGTTGCGGGTGGGGCGATGTGCTGCAACATCATCCCGATGTTGGCACTCCTGATTTGTTGTGGTATACTTTAGGTTGTGCCCGCTGCGGCGGTGCCGGACCGGGCCGCGCCGGGGGGCGGGGCACACGAAAGGGGGTAGGTATGGCACACTTCCTCGGGCGGTAACCGGAGAGACTGGGCAGCACGAGAACCAGGGCGGGCGCCGTGGCCCGCCAGGGAGAAGTTGTGCGCCGCGGGTGGTTCCCGCGGACGGCCCGCGGGCCCGCCCGCCGCGAGCTGGAGGAAGGAGACTGCCATGAACGCGAAGCATCTCGCAGCACTGCTGGCGGTTGCCGGGCTGCTGGGCGGACCGGCGCTGGCCGACTGGGACGAGGGCGATCCGTACAAGATGCACTATCCACAGATGCCCGATCCGTACGGGTGGGACATCGACCTGACCTGGGCCAACTTCGCGGCCGACGACTGGCGCTGCACCGCGAGCGGACCGGTGGACGGTATCCACTTCTGGTACTCCTGGGAGCGCGACGTGGTGGGCACCATCGCGGCCATCGGCGTGACCATCTACAGCGACGTGCCGGCCGACCCGAACGACCCGGCCAGTTACAGCCACCCGGGCGAACCGCTGTGGTCCCGCCAGTTCATGGCGGGACAGTTCACCACGCGTCTGTGGTCGGACGATCCGACCGATCCGCAGGGCTTCTACGACGCGGGCGGGGGCTGGATACCCAACGACCACGGCCAGACCTGGCAGTGCAACATCGGTAATATCGAGGCCCCGTTCTTCCAGCAGGCCGGCACGATCTACTGGCTGGGTCTGACCATCTGGCTGCAGGACCCGGTCGGCAGCCACATCGGCTGGAAGACCTCGACTGACCACTTCATGGACGCTGCGGTCTTCTGGCGGGATTCCGACGGCTGGATCGAGCTGTATCCCTACTTCGATCCGCAGTACGAGTCGCTCGATCTGGCCTTCGTGATAACGCCCGAGCCGGGAACGCTCTGGCTGCTGGCGCTGGGCGGCGCGCTGCTGTTGCGGCGTCGCTAGGCTTCAGCAGGAGGGGAAAGATGCCCCGGCCGCGGCGTGAGTGTGCGGGCCGGCGACCGGCCACACCCCGGCCCGCGGGCGGCGGTGCGCGGTGGGACTGGTGATAGGGAGAGCGGTCTGCCAGAGGGCCGCTCTCCGCTTTTTTCTGCGCACGGCGCATCAGTCGGATCGGCGGTAGTAGAAGTAGCCGATCAGCAGGCCCAACGTGCGGAACAGTACGTAACCGAAGTACAGGTTGACCGCCATGCCCAGGACCGGCAGCAGGGCCCAGTAGCGCCAGGTCCACAGGAAGGCCAGCCAACCGCCCAGGTTGAGCAGCAGCACCATGCAGGCAGCCGCATAAGCCGGGCCGGAGCGGACGATCGTCAGCAGCAGCCGGTCGGGCAGCAGGTCGCGCAGGGGACGCCCGGCGATGATGGTCGCCAGCGCCGCCGGCCAGATGACCCAGCCGATGATGGCGGTGGTCGCCAGCAGCGGGCCGTTGGAGGCGTCGATGGCCAGGGCCACCGGCACGCCAGTAAACGTGCAGCCCAGCGAGACCGCGACCAGCCAGCCCAGCGGGACCACCGCGTCGTGCCACAGGCTCCACTCGTCCTGGATCCAGGGGATCAGGTCGTCGCCCCCGGCGGTGAGCCGGGCCACCGACCACCAGAAGTTGATCACGTAGAGCAACAGCAGCAGGCTCAGGGGGGCGGTCGCCACCGCCAGCCAGAAGGCCGCCTGCGTGCCCGCGACCAGGTAGCCGATCTGCGGCGGCAGCATCAGCAGCCACCAGGCCACAGCGGTCAGCAGGATGACTTTGGCGTTGTGCAGATGGCCGGCGCACCAGAAACCCGCCAACAGGTCGTGGTAGAAGCCGCGGCGCCGCCCTTTGCCGGCCCGGTCGCGGGCCGGCTGTCTCTGCGTGTATTCACGGGCCAGACCCGCGGTCCGGGCCAGCGCCCACTGGGCGCAGGCCACCGCCGAGTCGCCGTGCGAAATGTGGGCGTGGCCGGTCAGGCCGGGGCGGGTGCCTTCGGGGGCCAATGAGAGCGTGGTATCGTCGATGGGGATGACTTCCAGCAGGTCGTCGCCATCGGCCTCCTCTTCCTCTACCACCAGCCAGGGGTCTTCGCGCCCGCCGGCCCCGAGGCCACGGGAGCGATCTTCCGTTGGCACGGCGGGGAGCCGTTGCTGGTAGTGGACGGCGTCGCCCTCGTCCTCAAGGGCGTCGTGTTGCTCGCCGGCCTCCTCTCGACACTCATGGGGATCAGGTTCCTCGAGATCGAGAGGATCGGTCGACCAGAGTTCCACGCAGTGCTCCTCTTCGCCGTGCTGGGTGGGATGTTCCTCGTCTCGGCCACCGACCTCGTCAGCGTCTTCGTCGGCCTCGAGACGATGTCCCTCAGCGTCTACTTGCTGGTCGGCTGGGCC